>JBBREW010000429.1:0-2748 GCA_038225335.1 Rhodobacterales bacterium | reverse complement strand
CGACGTCGATGACGGTGCTGTGAACGGCGATTTCGTTGATGGCGTGATGCGCGCTGACCTCGACTATGCCAACTTCTCCGGTTCCGTGTCGTTCCTGCTGACCGACGCTGGCGACAACCCTGATCTGGACGGCATCGACGGTCTGTCCGTTGGCGTTGCCGGCACCTTTGGCAACTTCAATGTTGGCATGGCCTACCAGGAAGAAGTCGACGGCCCGATCGTCAACTTCGGCGGAATCGACGAGAAAGTCGGCTTCTTCGGCGGCACAAGCTTTGCTGGCGCAGACGTCAAGCTGGCCTATGCCCGCAACCTGACAACCGAAGAAGACTCGATCGGCGCACAGGTCGATTATCCCTTCGGCCCGGTCACCGCATCGGCATTCTACTCGATCGAATCTGCAACCGATGACAACTACGGCTTCGGTGTCGTTTATGCATCCGGCCCCGTGTCGGCTGGCGCCTACTACCATGGCGGCAACGACGAAGAAATCGGCGTCGAAGGTTCCTACGATGTTGGCAACGGCCTGATGGCTTATGCCGGTTACATCCAGAACGACGGCGACAGCGAAGCATGGGAAGCCTACATCGCAGCAGCCTATGAGCTGGGCGGCGGCGCAAGCCTCGTCGGTTCGTACGGTACATTCGGTGACAACTACACCGGTGCCAACGACGAAATCGGCAACACCTACGAAGTCAACGAAGGCGTGACAGTCGCGATCTCCTTCCAGTTCTGATCTCAGGACACACACTTTGGATCGGGCGGCCCATCGGGCCGCCCTTTTCTGTTTTGGACGGTCTTTTACGGGGTATGGCTGTGCTGCCTATCCGTCTTGTGACCCGGCACCCCCTTCGCTACACCATGCGCACCTGTTTGCCCGGCGCGTGTGCCCGAAGAAAGACCAGCCCCATGACCACCTATTCCCCGTCCGACATCGAATCCCGCTGGCAGGCGGCCTGGGCTGCGGCCAATGCGTTTCAGGCGGTGCCAAGCCGCGACAAACCCAAATATTATGTGCTGGAAATGTTTCCCTATCCGTCGGGGCGTATCCACATCGGGCATGTGCGCAATTACACGATGGGCGACGTGATTGCCCGTTACAAGATGTCCACAGGACACAACGTGCTGCACCCGATGGGCTGGGATGCCTTTGGGATGCCTGCGGAAAATGCTGCGATGGCCAGCGGCGGCCATCCCCGCGACTGGACCTATCAGAACATCGCAGACATGCGCGACCAGATGAAACCGCTGGGTCTGTCGATCGACTGGTCGCGTGAGCTGGCGACCTGCGACCCGGAATACTATGGCCAGCAGCAGGCGCTGTTTCTGGATTTTCTGGAAAAGGGTCTGATCTATCGCAAGAAGGCGGTCGTGAACTGGGACCCGGTCGATATGACCGTGCTGGCCAATGAACAGGTCGAGGACGGCAAGGGCTGGCGGTCCGGGGCAGAGGTCGAACGCCGCGAGCTGACGCAGTGGTTTTTCAAGATTTCGGATTATTCCGACGACCTGCTGGCCGGACTGGACGGGTTGGATCACTGGCCCGCCAAGGTCAAACTGATGCAATCCAACTGGATCGGCAAATCCCGCGGCTTGCAGTTTTCCTTTAGTCTGATTGACGGCCCCGACGCCCATGACCGGGTCGAGGTTTACACAACCCGGCCCGACACCCTGATGGGGGCGTCCTTTGTCGGCATTTCACCCGATCATCCGCTGGCCCGCGCGCTGGAACGGGACGACCCTGCGGTCGCTGCCTTTTGTGCCGATGTCCGCAAGGGCGGCACCACCGAAGAGGCGCTGGAAAAGGCGGAAAAGCGGGGGTTCGACACCGGATTGCGCGTCCGGCATCCGTTTGACACCGCTTGGGAACTGCCCGTCTATATCGCCAATTTCATCCTGATGGACTATGGCACGGGCGCGATTTTCGGCTGCCCCGCGCATGACCAGCGCGATTTCGATTTTGCCACGACCTATGACCTGCCGATCATCCCGGTCTTCACGCCCCAAGGGGCAGAGGACGAGGCGCTGACCGCCGCCTTTGTGCCGCAGAAATCGGAAGCGGTGACCTATGTGCGGGGGTTTGCCGGGGATGCGGTGCAGACCGGCGAGCAGGCGGTTGATGCGGCGGTCACCTTTTGCGAAACCCATGGCGTCGGCCACGGCGTGACAAAGTTCCGCCTGCGCGACTGGGGTCTGTCGCGGCAACGCTATTGGGGTTGTCCGATCCCGATCATCCACTGCGAGTCCTGCGGCGTGGTGCCGGAGGCAAAGGAAAACCTGCCGATAGAATTGCCCTATGACGTGACCTTTGACGTGCCGGGCAACCCGCTGGACCGGCACCCCACGTGGCGCGATTGCACCTGCCCCACCTGCGGCGCCCCCGCGCGGCGAGAGACGGACACGATGGACACCTTTGTCGATTCGTCATGGTATTTCGCCCGCTTTACCGCACCGCGCGCGACGACACCGACCGTGGCAGAAGATGCGGCCTATTGGATGAACGTCGATCAGTATATCGGCGGGATCGAACACGCGATTCTGCACCTGCTGTATTCGCGGTTCTTTGCCCGTGCGATGCATATGACGGGCCACCTGCCTGCCAGCGCGTCAGAACCCTTTGACGCGCTGTTCACCCAAGGCATGGTGACGCATGCGATCTATACGACCAAGCGCCCGGTGGATGGTCGTCCCGTCTATCATTACCCCGAAGAGGTGACGCTGCGCGACGGCGGCGCCTATCTGGCTGACGGC
>JBBREW010000428.1:0-2757 GCA_038225335.1 Rhodobacterales bacterium | reverse complement strand
GTCCAGAACAGCGGTGATCCGCAGCTTTTCCGTTGTCGAAAACTGCACCCCCTGGGTCTGCTGCCCGTCACGCAGGGTCGTGTCATACAGATACAGGCGCTCGCGGGTCATGCGTCACCTTCCAGTGCGGCGGCGTCAAAGGCCGGTCCCGGCTGCCAGCTTGCCTGCCCGCCCACGTCCGTCACGATGACACCGGCGGTGGTCAGGATGTCGCGGACCCGGTCCGCGGTGTCCCAGTCCTTGTCGGCGCGCGCCTGTGCGCGGGCGGCAAGCAAGGCGTCGATCCGCTGTGCGGTGGCGTCATCCACCGCAGCACCGCCTTCGCCGCCGGCCAGACGCGGCAGGGCGGCCCAGTCGGGCACCAGCCCCAGCAGTTCAAGACCGTGGGCAAAGCCCGCCAGTTGCGCGGGGGTCTTGCCTTTGGCCAGCACGTGCAGGCGGGCGATGGCGCCGGGGGTGTTCAGATCATTGGCCAGCACACCCAGGAATTCACCGTCCGGTTCCCACTGTCCGTCGGCCTTCAGCGCGCGGATCAGGGCGGGTCCGAACCCATGCCCCGACAGGATGCCATACCAGCGCCGCAGGGTGGCGTCCGCCTCGTCCCGCTTGCGCTGGGTCCAGTCCATCGGTTTGCCGTAATGGGTGCCCAGCATCACAAGGCGGATCACCTCGCCGCTGATCCCCTGATCCAGCAAGTCGCGGACGGTGAAAAAATTGCCAAGGCTCTTGGACATCTTCTTGCCGTCGACCTGCAACATTTCGTTGTGCAGCCAATAGGTTGCAAAACCCGCCTCGGGATCGGCGCAGCACGACTGGGCAATCTCGTTTTCATGATGCGGGAACAACAGGTCGTTGCCGCCCCCGTGGATGTCGAATGCCGGACCCAGCAGGGCACGGCTCATGGCGGAACATTCGATATGCCAGCCGGGGCGACCATAACCCCAGGGGCTGTCCCAGCCGGGTTGGCCATCGCCAGAGGGTTTCCACAGGACGAAATCCATCGGATTGCGCTTGTAAGGGGCCACTTCGACCCGCGCACCGGCGATCATGTCGTCCAGCGACCGCCCCGACAGCGCGCCATAGTCGTGATAGCTGTCCACGGCGAACAAGACGTGGCCGTCGGCGGCATAGGCGTGATTGCGGATGATCAATTCACGGATCATGTCCACCATCGCGCCGACGAATTCCGTGGCCCGTGGCTCATGGGTCGGGCGCAAGGCCCCCAGCGCATCCATGTCGTCGTGATACCAGCGGATCGTTTCTGCGGTGATGTCGCCGATCTCGCGCCCGGCTTCTGCAGCGCGGGCGTTGATCTTGTCATCCACGTCGGTCAGGTTGCGCACGTAGACCACCCGGTCCGCGCCGTAAACCTGATGCAGCAGGCGGATCAGCACATCAAAGACCAGCACAGGCCGCGCATTGCCCAGATGCGCGCGGTCATAGACTGTGGGACCGCACAGATAGACACCGATCCGCGCAGGGTCCAGCGGGACGAATTCCTCGCGGCGGCGCGTTTTGGTGTTTTGCAGACGGATGATCGGCTGAAGGGTCGGCATGGAGTCGGTCATGGGGCCTCGCACGGGCGTTGTGCCTGCGGGGTTAGCGAAATCAGTTCAGGGATGAAACGTGAAAAAGCAGCCCGCAGACAGGATCAGCAGGAAATAATGCAGCAAATGAGGGTGCAGCGCTTGCTCATGGCGCCTCACTAGCATGACCTCAAGACGGAGTCGAGCGGGTTGACTTCGCCCGATGCGCCCGCTTGGGTGCGGATATGATACTCTCTGATCGCATCTCGAACATCACCGGTGGCGGGTCTGACGGCTGGGCGGTTTATTACCGCGCCCGTGCCATGCAGGCTGCGGGTCTGCCCATCGTGCAACTGACCATGGGCGAACACGACATTGGCACGGACCGCAGCATTCTGGACGCCATGCACGCCTCTGCCATCGGGGGGAATACGGGATATGCGCTGGTTGTGGGGTCCGATGATCTGCGCCGCGCCGTGGCCCACAGGACCGAACGGATCACCGGCGTGCCCACGACGCTGGACAATATCGTGATCCTTCCGGGTGGTCAGGCGGCGCTGTTTGCAGCCCATCATGCGGCCTGCGATCCCGGCGATGTTGCTGCCTATATCGACCCCTATTATGCCACCTATCCCGGCACGATCCGTGCCGTCGGTGCCGTGCCGCGCGCGGTCCGGGCAGAGGCCGATCACGGTTTTCAGCCGCAGCGTGACGCCCTGTCGGCAGGGGTGTCGGGGGCACGGTCCCTGCTGATCAATTCGCCCAACAACCCGACCGGCGCGGTCTATCACCGGGACACGTTGACGATGATCGCGGATCTGTGCCGGTTGCACGACCTGTGGCTGATATCGGACGAGGTTTACGACAGTCAGGTCTGGGAGGGTGTCCACATCAGCCCCCGCGCCCTGCCCGGCATGGCAGAGCGGACCTTGGTGGTCGGATCCATGTCCAAAAGCCATGCCATGACAGGCAGCCGGGTCGGTTGGATCTGCGGGCCGCCAGATGCGGTCCGGGCCATCCATGCGCTTGCGACCCATAACACCTACGGCGTGGCGGGGTTCGTGCAGGATGCCGCGCTGTTCGCCCTGCAGCAGGGACCCGCCGTGGAAGAGGCCGTGGCGGCCCCGTTCCGGCGCAGACGTGCCATCGTGATGGATGCGCTGGCGAGCCAGTCCCTGATCCGGGCCGCGCCGATTTCGGGGGCGATGTATGCCATGCTGGACATCCGCGC
>JBBREW010000427.1:0-2763 GCA_038225335.1 Rhodobacterales bacterium | reverse complement strand
GGGTTCGGATGGTGCTGTGAGAGAGGATTGAACTCTCGACCTCACCCTTACCAAGGGTGTGCTCTGCCACTGAGCTACCACAGCATCCGTGGGCGGGGAATTAGCGGACCTGTGCGCGGGGTGCAAGCCCTGTCTGGACGTAAAATGCCGCAAAGGATAGAACCAGCAGATGGACAAGAAAACCCAAGGCCAGACCCCGCAGACCCAACCGTCAGCGGTGGCGCGCAAGGATCGGCAAAAGGCCGCGTTGAAGGCCAATATGGCCCGCCGCAAGGCACAGGCGCGGGCGCGTACGGATGGGCTGCCGCCCGATGCGGAACCGGACGCCGGGCAAGACGATGGGCCAGCATCTGGGCCGGGCGCATCCGCAGACCCTGACGACGCCGGCTGACAACCGGTCCGTTCACAGGCGGGCCCTTGCCGGCGGCAGTCCCAAGGTCAGGTCGCACTTGGCTGGACGACGCGGGGCAGGCGCGGTAACACCGCAACCAAGTCGCCGCATCAGGAAAGTTGAACCCCATGGATTCCATCGTCGTCACCGGCGGCAAGCCGTTGCAAGGCCAGATTGCCATTGCCGGGGCAAAGAATGCGGCCCTTGCCCTGATGCCGGCCACCTTGCTGTCCGAAGAACCGCTGACGCTGACCAACGCGCCGCGGCTGTCGGATATCAAGACGATGACCGCCCTGCTGGAATCGCTAGGGGTCGAGGTGACATCCGTCCAGAACGGCAAGGTGCAGGTCCTGTCCAGCCATGCCATGACATCGACCACCGCCGATTATGAAATCGTGCGCAAGATGCGGGCCTCGAACCTTGTGCTGGGGCCGTTGCTGGCGCGGCACCATCAGGCGATCGTGTCCTTGCCCGGGGGATGTGCCATCGGCGCGCGCCCGATGGATATTCATGTCACCGCGCTGGAGGCGATGGGCGCACAGATCGAGCTGCGCGACGGCTATCTGCACGCCAAGGCCCCCGGCGGGCTGAAGGGCGCGCGGGTGCCTTTGCGCTTTGCCTCTGTCGGCGCGACGGAAAACGTCCTGATGGCGGCAACCTTGGCAAAAGGCACCACGATCATCGAAAACGCCGCGCGAGAGCCGGAAATCGTCGATCTGGCCCAATGTCTGCGCCGGATGGGCGCGCAGATCGAAGGCGAGGGGACGTCCACGATCACGGTGCAGGGCGTCGATCGTCTGGGGGCTGCGACTCATCCGGTCGTGACCGACCGCATCGAGCTGGGGACCTATATGCTGGCCCCCGTGTTCTGCGGCGGAGAAGTCGAATGTCTGGGGGGGCGGATGGAACTGGTCGCGGCCTTTGCCGAGAAACTGGATGCCGCCGGGGTTGACGTGACCCAGACCGACGCCGGGTTGAAAGTGCGGCGCCGCGGCGAACGCCCGCGGGCGGTTGATGTGGTGACGGAACCGTTCCCTGGTTTCCCGACCGATCTGCAGGCGCAGATGATGGCGATGCTGTGTCTGGCCGAAGGGACCTCTGTGCTGGAAGAGAAGATATTCGAAAACCGGTTCATGCATGCGCCCGAACTGATCCGGATGGGCGCGCGGATCGACGTGCAGGGCGGTCAGGCGACGGTGCAGGGTGTGGAACGCCTGCGCGGCGCGCCTGTCATGGCCACGGATCTGCGGGCGAGTGTATCGCTGATCCTTGCCGGGTTGGCGGCAGAGGGTGAAACGGTCGTGAACCGGGTGTATCACCTTGACCGCGGCTATGAACACGTCGAGGAAAAATTGCGCGCCGTGGGTGCGCAGATTGAACGGGTGACGGGCACATGACCGATGCAAGGTTCGAAGACGGGGTTGATCGCCCCCTGCGGCTGATGGCCCGCGACGCAGAAGATCTGCAGATCATTTCGGCCTTGGTGCAGGATTCCGTCTCTCCGGCGTCCGAAATGCGCTGGACCCCCGCCGACCGCCGGTTTGCGATGTTGCTGAACCGGTTCCGTTGGGAAGATGCGCCGGTCGCCTTGCGCAACAAGCGCGATTTCGAACGGGTGCAGGCGGTGTTGCTGATCGAGGATGTGATCGGCGTGCGGTCGCAGGGCGTGCCAAAGGGCGACACGGACACCATCCTGTCGGTGCTGAGCATCGGTTTCGAACCGGGGCCCGACGGCACCGGAGAGGTCGTCATCACGCTGGCCGGTGACGGCGTGATCGCCTGCAAGGTCGAGGCGTTGGAAATCGTGCTGCGCGACGTGACGCGGCCCTATGTGGCACCCTCTCGCAAGGCCCCGCGACATCCCGACTGATTGCCCAGCGGCGTGTGACACTGTTCATGCACACGTGAATGTATGCAGGCCCGACGATGGCCCAAACCAAAAGGTCACCCCCATGCCACAGTTTCTGGACGCCGCAGAGCCGGATTTCGAAGCAAGGTTTCAGGCCTTGCTGTCCGCCAAGCGTGAAGACAGCCCCGATGTGGATGACGCGGTGGCTGCGATCATTGCCGATGTGCGCAAGCGCGGCGATGATGCTCTGATCGACCTGACGGCGCGGTTCGACCGGCTGACCCTGACGGCGGACCGGCTGCGTATTTCTGCGGAGGAGGTGGACACCGCCTGTGCCGTGGTCGGGCCAGAGGACCGCGCCGCATTGGAACTGGCCGCCACGCGCATCCGGGCCTATCACGCCCGGCAGATGCCGCAGGATGCCCAGTGGACCGATGATGCGGGGGCCAGTCTGGGCTGGCGCTGGACACCGGTGTCGGCGGCCGGTCTTTATGTGCCGGGCGGGCTTGCGTCCTATCCGTCG
>JBBREW010000426.1:0-2779 GCA_038225335.1 Rhodobacterales bacterium | reverse complement strand
TGACCGTCAAACGGCAGGTCGATGCGCAGGGCGACCAGATCCGCGTCATGACCGTGCATGGGGCCAAGGGGCTGGAATCCCCCATCGTGATCCTGCCCGACACGGCAGAACGGCAAAACCTGATCAAGGCGCAGATTTTGCCCGGTGATCTGCCGCTGTGGAAAACCACCAAAGGCGACATGCCCGGCGCGATGGTGGCGCGTCACGACGCCATGGCCGAACGGCAGACGCAGGAACGGTTGCGGCTGCTGTATGTGGCAATGACCCGCGCCGAAAGCTGGCTGATCGTCGGGGCCGCGGGCGAAACGGGCAAATCCGGCACCGCATGGCACGACATCGTGGCCGATGGCATGGTGCATGCGGGCGCGGTCGATGTGCCCTTGGTTGACATGGTGATCCGCCGGGTGGAAAACGGCGACTGGCACGGCGGTCCCATGCTGGATCACGGCCCCGCCCGGCCTGCGCATCAGCCGGCAGAAGTGCTGTCGCCCCTGCCCGCCCCGCTGCGAGCGACCACCCTCAGCCCGTCGGATCTGGGTGGGGCAAAGGTGCTGGCAGGCGACATCGACGACGGCGATGACACGGCGAAATCGCGCGGCAGTCTGGTGCATCTGCTGCTGGAACATCTGCCCGCCATCGCCGTGCAGGACCGCCGCGCCGTGGCCGACCGTCTGGTGGCCGCGACACCGGGGGCCGATGCGATCGACACCACCGGGCTTGCGGATACGGTCATCGCCCTGATCGACCAGCCCGCGCTGGCGCATCTTTTCGCCCCCGATGTCATGGCAGAGGTGGGCATCACCGCCGATCTGCCCGGTCTGGGCCGGATGCACGGCAGCATCGACCGGCTGATCCTGACCGCCGACACCGTCATCGCCGTTGATTACAAGACCAACCGCATCCTGCCCGACAGTGCCGACACCGTGCCGGAAGGTCTGTTGCGCCAGATGGGTGCCTATGCGGCGGCGTTGGCGCAGATCTATCCCGACCGCCAAGTGCAGACCCGGATCCTGTGGACCCAGACCGGTCAGATCATGGACCTGCCCCCTGCCCTGACCACTGCGGCGCTGGACCGGGCTGTCATGATCGCTGCCAGCGTGCCTTGACCTTCGCCGGGGTCGTTCATAGGTTCCCCCCTTGAAACATCCCATTGGAGAAGCCTCATGGCGACCATTGCTGTCACAGATTCCACCTTCGACGCCGAAGTGCGCCAGTCCGACATCCCCGTTGTCGTCGATTTCTGGGCCGAATGGTGCGGCCCCTGCAAGCAGATCGGCCCGGCACTGGAAGAAATCTCTGAAGAGCTTGCCGGCAAGGTCAAGATCGTCAAGGTGAACGTGGACGACAACCCGAACTCCCCCGCTCAGATGGGCGTGCGCGGTATTCCGGCGCTGTTCGTGTTCAAGAACGGTGAAGTCGTATCGAACAAGGCCGGTGCCGCCCCCAAGGCGTCCATCAAAGGCTGGATCGAAAGCGCGATCTGATCCGACGCCGACATGGGCTGAAAAGCAGGGCGTCCCGCTTGGGGCGCCTTTTTTCATGCCTGTCGGGTGCATGTCTGTCCTCTGTCAGACAGGCCAGCCGTGACCGCGCAGCACGCGGGCGATCTTGTCCACCGCCTCTGCCGGGGGGCGGCCTGCGTTGATGGACCGATCCTGCAAAAACCACCACAGATAGGCATCGTATGGCCGCGGATCGCGCCACCGGGCAAAGGCCGCGTCTTCGCCATCGCGGGGAATGTTGCCTGCAATGTGGTGGAAATCGACCTGCCCGAACAGAACCGCCGGTTTGTGGAAAAAATACCCCGCCAGGGCAACAGAGGAATTCTGCGTCACGACCAGCTGGCAGGCGTTCAGACAGGCGGTCATGTCCCGGTTGCTGACGTTCACATGCGCATAGCGGCGTTCAACCTCTTGCAGGGCGGCCTGATCGGCGGGGGTATATGTCTCGTTCGGATGCAGGGTGACGATCACGTCGTGATCGGGGAACCGTTCCGCCGTCCGCGCCACCATTTCCAACGGGCTGCAGGACTGGAACGACCGGTGTTGCCGGATTAGACCCTGCATCGGCACATAGACCGGACCGTGGGGCACGGGGGGAACGGTCGCACCGGGAAACAACCGCTTGCGCCAGAACCCTGCGAACCGCGTCGCCTCGGCTGGATCTATGGTGGCTGCGTCAAATTCCGCCAGCGCCACCTGCCATTCCCAGCGCCGGGCAGAGGTTTCGATTTGCCAGAACGGATAGAAATACGACCGGCGCAGCGTCAGGGCGCGGGGGTGAACCGGGTCTTCCATGTGAAACAGGGCAAAACCCGGGCGCTGGGCCGACGCGGTGCGCGCGGCCTCTGAATTGTCGGTATAGCAGGGCCGCAACCCGGCATTGGTGACCGCTTTTGCCAGCAATGCCAGAAAGTTGTGCCGTCCTTCCCGCGCGCTTTGCAGCATGCCGGGGTCCAGATAGAACGTCACATCACCGGGTTGATCCATGGCCTGCACGCTATGCTGCGGCCAGCCCGCAATCAAGGCCCGGCCTTGTCCCGCAGGCCCCAGTTGACCATATAGCAGTCAAGCCACGACACAGGAGCCTGCATGACCCGCGACGAATTCCCCGGCTGGCACGGGACCACCATCATCGGTGTGCGCAAAGGCGGCCGCGTCGTCATCGCGGGCGACGGGCAGGTCAGCCTTGGCCAGACCGTCATCAAGGGCACCGCCCGCAAGGTGCGGCGTCTGGCTGTAACCGGAACCGATGTGATCGCGGGCTTTGCCGGATCGAC
>JBBREW010000425.1:0-2783 GCA_038225335.1 Rhodobacterales bacterium | reverse complement strand
CGACGCTGCCACCCGGCGGGCTTGCGGCGTGGTGGCGCGGCACGCCACCCGTCGCTTTGGCCGGCACGGACGTTGATCCAGACACCCCCGCCGCCACGGACACAGCGCCACTGGCGATCGCTGCAGTCACCCCCCCGGCAGTGGATCAGCCGGATGTCGCCGCCGCTGCGGTGCTGCCGGACCCGACCCCGGTCAGCGTTGCAGCGCCTGAAATGACAGGTGCGACGCCTTTTGAGACGGTCGAAGTCACGCTTGCCGCCAGTGCCGTGACCCCACCGCTGCCCATTGTCCGCGCTGCCGCAGGTCGGGTCCTGTCCCCGGCAGAGGCCGACCGCATCTATGCGGCGACCGGCGTCTATCAGCGCGCGCCCCGGATTGATGTGACCCCCGCCGCCGCCGTGCTGGAAGGGCTGACCGATATCGCCATCGTCGCAGCCCCCGCCTTGATGACGCGCCCCGCATTGCCAGTGATCGACGCGGTCCAACCCGACGCGGCCATTGCCCCCCCACCCGCACCACCGGGTGCCGGTGTGGTGTTCGACCGCGACGCCAACGGCAATATCCTTGCCACAGCCGAAGGGGTCGTGACACCGCAAGGCGCACTTGTCATTGCAGGCGCCCCTGCGGTGCGTCCGGCCTTGCGCCCCGGAACCCCCACCGTGGCCGCCGTGCCAGCGGCGACCGTCCCGGCCCTGCCGTCGGTCAGGCCGGAACTGCGCCCCGCAGGGCTTGTTCCCGCCACGATGGCACCAGCAGATGATGCACCGGACGCGACGGTGGCTGGGGTTGCGGTGGCTGGCGTTGCGGTGACGACACCCGATGCCGCACCTGCGGCTGATCCGGACAGCGCCGCGGCGGCACCCACAGCCGACCCCGACGGATTTACCGCCGATGATGTGTTCGTGGCGGGTCCGCCACCGATCCGGCCTGATCTGCGCCCCGCGGGCTTTGCCGATCTGGCACCGCCGATTGCGCCAGCAGAAGACGCCGCTGCAGGCACGCCTGCGCCCGACAGTGCCACGGCAGATGCCGCACAGATCGGCCTGCGCCCACAGCCACGGCCCAGCGCTGCGGCATTCGATGCCGCCGCAGCCATCGTCGCCTATACCGGTGCGCGTCCCGTGCTGCGGCCCGGCAGCCTTGCCCCGTCCGCCGATGCTGAAGCGGACCCTTCCTCTGACGCGCAATCCGATGTTGACACCGCCTTGGCAGAGGCAGAGGCGGAAGAACCGGTGGCCGTTGCCGCCGATATCAACGCTGTCGCCGCGGCGATTGCCGCCGCAGCACCGCGCAGCACCTTTACCAACCGCACGGCCCTTGCGGTCAGTGTGGCCCGCCGCCCGGATACCCGGCCCCGGAACTTTGCTCAGGTTGTCGCGCGGGCCACAACGCCTGCACCAACCCCGGCACCCGCTGCCGCCGCACCGGCACCGGCAGCCCGCACCGCCGCGCCAGCCCCGACCGCTGCCCCCGCGCCACCGACAATCGTGGCACCGAATGGCAGCGTGCCGGGCGGCGTGGCGCGCGCGGCCACCATGGAAAACGCCATCAACCTGCGACAAATCAACCTGGTGGGCGTTTATGGCAAGCCGAACCAGCGCCGCGCCTTGGTCCGGCTGGGCAACGGCCGCTATGTCAAGGTCGAGGTCGGCAGCAGTCTTGACGGCGGGCAGGTCACCGCCATCGGTGATTCCGCCCTGAATTTCGTCAAGCGCGGCACGATTTACGCCCTCGTCCTGCCGACCGGATAACCACCGTCGCGACCGGCGCACCCGACCGTTGGTCACGCCAGATTTCGGGACTGACGCCAAGCGTGATGGCATGACCATTGCCTAACGGCCTGTGTCACGCGATAGACCGCGTATGGACACCTATCTGTTGCAGGCGACGATCTATCTGGGGGCCGCACTTGTTGCGGTGCCTTTGGCTGCGCGTCTGGGACTGGGGTCTGTGCTGGGCTATCTGGCCGCCGGGATCATCATCGGTCCGCTGACCGGCCTTGTCGGGACAGAAGCCAAGGACATCCAACACTTTGCGGAATTCGGCGTCGTCGTGATGCTGTTCCTGATCGGGCTGGAGGTCGCCCCCCGCGCCCTGTGGGACATGCGCGACCGGTTGCTGGGCCTTGGCGGCTTGCAACTGGGGCTGACCACGGCGGCGGTGACGCTGGCCTGTCTGGGCTTGGGCTATGGGCTGTCGACCGCGATCGCCATCGGCATGATCATGGCCCTGTCGTCCACCGCGATCGTCCTGCAGACCCTCAGCGAAAAAGGCCTGATGCAGACGGGTGGCGGACGGTCGACGTTTTCCGTTTTGCTGGCGCAGGATATTGCGGTCATCCCGATGCTGGCCTTGCTGCCGCTGCTGGCTGTCGCAGGCAACCGCACGATCTTTCTGGCACCCGACGGGTCGTTGCAGCGCGCGACGGTCGACGGGGACGGCCACGCGGCCTTGTCGCTGGTCGATGGCCTGCCCGCATGGGGCGTCACGCTGGTCACCTTCGGGGCTGTGGCGGCGGTGGTTCTGGCGGGAATCTATCTGACCCGGCCCGTGTTCCGCTATATCCATCATGCCAAACTGAGAGAGATGTATACCGCCCTCGCCTTGCTGATGGTCGTGGCGATTGCCTTGCTGATGAGCATGGTCGGCCTGTCGCCTGCCCTTGGCACCTTTCTGGCGGGGGTCGTGCTGGCCAATTCGGAATTCCGGCATGAGCTGGAAAGCGATCTTGAACCCTTCAAGGGTCTCCTGCTGGGCCTGTTTTTCATCACGGTGGGGGTCGG
>JBBREW010000424.1:0-2790 GCA_038225335.1 Rhodobacterales bacterium | reverse complement strand
TCCCACGGGCACATCGCCACGCGACCACAGATCGCCGTCGATCCGCGTCTGCCTGATCCAGCGGATCGCGGTGCCGCCCGCCACCGCTGCGGCGGTCAGATGCACGACAGGATAGGGTCGGTCGCCGTTGCCCTTGAACGCGATGATCCGCTGGCGGTAAACCGGATCATGCACCGACCGCTTCACCGGGCCAAAGCGAAAGACGCGGTCCTGTCCCAGCGTGGCAGAGGGCAGCGTGATGCGCGACGGGCGGTCGTCCAGCACGACAACCCGTGATCCAGCAGGCCAGCTTGCCCGCATTTGTCCGCTGCTTCCCCATTGGCCGCGCAGCAGGTCGGTCAGATCATAGGTGCCGGGGCCGATCAGTTGCGCCTGTGCGAACTGCACGATTTCCCAGCCATCCGGGCTGCCGTCACCAATGGCCAGCATGTTGTCCCACGCCAGCACGGCGGCCGGATCAATGGCGCGCAGACTGCCGCTGACCAGCTTGACCCGCAGCACCTGACGGTCCCACAACCCGGTGCGCCCGCGGGGCAGCGGGTTCACAAGGGTGCCGACCGTGCTGCGATGGCGGATCACATCCTGCAAGATGAACGTCTGACCCGGCACCGCACCGTAAAGCGCGACACCCCCCGACCAAGGCTGACTGGTCGCCGCAAACAGGGGTGCCGCCACCGTATCTGCCGTGCCGATCAGCGGCAGGTCCAGAAACAACCCCACCACGGGCGTCGGCGCCACGAAAGGCCGCAACCGGGGCGGTTCCGCCTGATGGCGCTGCGGCAGATAGATTTCGGGATCAACACGCGTCGCCTCGACGATGCGCAGACCCGCCGCCTCGATCCGGTCGATCCGGTAGGCATCCCGGCGGCCTGCGGCCGCAAGCGTGATCACATCCCCCGGCCCCACCGTGCTGTGCGAGGGTGGCAGCGCGAATGACACCGTGTCCCGCGCCACCTCTGCCTCGTCGATCCAGCGCCGGGCGATTCCGGTTGCTTCCTCTTCGGTCAGGCCCAGGGCGAATTCGCTGCGCGACACCCCTGTGGCCTGATCCTGCGGGTGAATAGCCTCTGCCACGGTCACTTCGTAACCGGCTTCGGTCGCGACATAGCCGATCTGGACGCGTCCATCGACCTCTGCCTGCGTCGACCTGCTGTGGCGCGGACCGGACTGCCCTTGCGGATCTTCCGCCAAATTGCTCGCGTCGATCGTCTGGCGGGCCTGCCCGCTGCGATTGGTGAAGACCAGCCGCCCGTCACGGTCCGCCACTTCGATCCCGTAAGCCAGCATCAAGGGCTGCAACTGCGCCCGCGCGCTGGTCACATCCGCCACGACATAGCCGCGCACGACACCGTAAAGCCGCGACACATCAATATCGGTCACCCCTGCCCACTGGCAGATTTCCGCGACCACATGCGCCAACGTGCGCGACACGGCCCGACCATTCAGCCAATGCCCCCGGCGATAGTTGTCGCCATCCGACCACAGATCACCGTTGGCCGGGAAATCGGGATAGGGCCGTGCATCCCAGCACCAGACATGCAACCGTGCCAGATCCAGCATCGGCCCCTGATAGGAAGGCGTATTGGCCACCGGATTGTTGCCCGCCGTGCCGTAGTGGCGATACATCGCGCGCAGATACTGCATCTGGATCGTGTCGTCGCGCTGGCCGTTGGAATAATGGGGCAGCAGGCTTTCGGACGACTTGGGGTCCAGAAACTTGTTGGGCTGGTTGGTGCCCTTGTCCAGCGCCGCACAGCCGAATTCGGTGAACCAGAACGGCTTGCTTTGCGGCACCCATGCGGTCGACTGGGCGCTGCGCTGGCCGTTGATGCGGTTGTGATGCGGGTGCGACCACCAGCCGGGCAGGTCCTTGTACCGCCAGACCCAAGGTTCGCCATCGCCATCGGTAATGGCTGTGCGGATCTGCGCGGCGCGCGCCTCGGACGAATGATAGAACCAATCATACCCTTCGCCGCCTGCGACGTTTGCGGCCAGATAATCAAGGTTGTAAATTGACCCAAAGGCCGCGTCCGCATGGGTCACACCGTCCCGCCAGTCGGACAGCGGCATGTAGTTGTCGATCCCGATGAAATCGATGTTCGCATCTGCCCAAAGCGGATCAAGGTGGAAATACTTGTCCGCCGTCCCCGCGGGCTGATAGCCGTGGTATTCCGACCAGTCGGCGGCATAGCTGATCTTGCAGTCGGGACCAAGGATGGACCGGACATCCGCCGCCAACTGGCGCAGCGCCTGCACCGCAGGAAAGCTGTCACCCGCACCGCGGATCTGGGTCAGCGCGACCATTTCCGATCCGATGCAGAACGCACTGACACCGCCGGCGGCCTTGCACAGAAAGGCATAATGCAGAATGAACCGCCGATACCGCCACGCGTCCGGCCCGGTATAGCGGACCGTGTCACCGTCCAGCGTAAAATCCGCGGGCTGGGCCGTGCCCATGAAATCCGCAACCTCGGCCGCAGCCTGTGGGGTGCGGTCGGGTGTGCCGGGCTGGCCCGGGGCCACCGACAGGGTGATCCGCCCGCGCCAAGGCAGCCGGGGCTGCCCTGCGGCACCGCCATAGGGATCGGGCCGCGTGTTGCCCGCCATCTGATCCATCAGGATGAACGGATAGAACACCGGGCTGAATCCTTTGGCGCGCAAGGCACGCAGACCTTCAATCACCGCAGCATCGGCGGGTGTGCCGCCATAGACGGGCCGGTCGTCCTGTCGCGGAACAAGCCCAGCCGCCGCGCGGTCGATGCCTGCCACCACCCATGGCATCACGTCGCC
>JBBREW010000423.1:0-2801 GCA_038225335.1 Rhodobacterales bacterium | reverse complement strand
ATCACCGGCATTCTGTTCATCGACGACCGCAGCCATCTGGCGCATCACATCCATCATGCGGTCTTCGGTCATGACGCCGTGCAGCAGCCAGTTCGCCAGCGCCTGAGACGAGATCCGGCAGGTCGCGCGGTCTTCCATCAGTTGAATATCATGGATGTCGGGCACCTTGGAACAGCCCACGCCCTGATCAACCCAGCGCACGACATAGCCAAGGATGCCCTGTGCGTTGTTTTCAAGCTCTGCGGTGATGGCTTCCTCGGACCAGTTGGCACCGCGTGCCAGCGGGATCGTCAGCAGATCATCCAGCGTCCCGCGCGGTCCCTGTGCTGCAAGTTCGGCCTGACGCGCCATCACATCGACCAGATGATAATGGCTGGCGTGCAGCGTCGCCGCCGTCGGTGACGGCACCCAGGCGCAGGTCGCGCCTGCCTGCGGGTGGTTGACCTTTTCATCCAGCATCCGCGCCATCAGATCGGGCATGGCCCACATCCCCTTGCCGATCTGCGCCCGCCCCTGCAGACCACAGGCCAGCCCGATGTCCACGTTGCGATCCTCATAGGCCTTGATCCACGGGGCGTTTTTCATCTCTCCCTTGGGGATCATCGGACCGGCCACCATGCTGGTGTGAATCTCGTCCCCGGTGCGGTCCAGAAACCCGGTATTGATAAAGGCGACCCGGTGGCGCGCGGCATGGATGCAGGCCTTCAGATTGACAGAGGTGCGGCGTTCCTCGTCCATGATGCCCAGCTTGACCGTATTGGCAGGCAGACCCAGGGCCGCCTCGACCGCGGTAAAGATGTCGTCGGCAAAGGCCACTTCGTCCGGGCCGTGCATCTTTGGTTTGACCACATAGACCGATCCCGCCACGGAATTGCGCAGCCCGTCGGTCTTTCGCAGGTCGTGCATCGCGATCAGCGTGGTCACCATCGCGTCCAGCAGGCCTTCGCCGATTTCGGCACCTTCTGCATCCAGCACGGCAGGCGTCGTCATCAGGTGACCCACGTTGCGGATCAGCATCAGCGACCGGCCCTTCACGGTCATCGGCGTGCCTGCGGGCGTGGTAAAGCCGCGATCGCCGTGCAGCGCGCGGGTGATCGTCTGACCGCCCTTTTCCAGCGTTTCGGTCAGATCGCCCCGCATCAGACCCAGCCAGTTGCCATAGGCCAGAACCTTGTCTTCTGCATCGACGGCGGCCACCGAATCTTCGCAGTCCATGATGACCGACAAGGCGGATTCAAACCGGATGTCGCTGATACCCGCACGGTCGGCCGCGCCGATGTCGGACTGCGGATCGACCACGATTTCGATCAGCAGACCATTGACACGCAGCAGGACGGTCAGGGCGTCACCGGACCCGCTGTATCCGGCGAACTGTCCCTGATCGGCCAGTGCGGGGGTCAGCATGCCGTCGGTCACATCCAGCCGGTCCACATCGGCCCAAGACCCCTGCGCCAAGGGTGCAACGCGGTCCAGATGCGCGCGCCCCCATGCAATCGCCTTTGCACCCCGGTCCGCATCGTATCCCTTGCCCGCTGGCAGATCACCCAGTGCATCGGTGCCGTATAGGGCGTCATAAAGACTGCCCCAACGGGCATTGGCGGCATTCAGGGCAAACCGGGCATTCATCACCGGCACGACCAGTTGCGGCCCCGCGACCTGCGACATTTCGGGGTCGGTCTGACCGGTCTCGATGGTGAAATCCGGCACGTCAGGCACCAGATAACCGATATCGGTCAGAAAGGCCTGATAGGCTGCGGCGTCATGATCCTGTCCGCTGCGCGATGCGTGCCAGTCGTCGATCTGCGACTGGAGCGATTCGCGTTCTGCCAGCAGGTCGCGGTTGCGCGGGCCCATCTTTTCGACCAGCGCCGCAAGACCCGCCCAGAACGCATCCGGTGCAATGTCCGTCCCCGGCAATGCGCGGTCTTCGATAAAGGCGGCGAACACCGGGGCCACCGACAGGCCTGCCCGGTCTACATTGCCGGTCCGGTTTTTGTGGTCTGTCATGATGATGCCCCTGATGATCTGATGTTATCCTGCGGGCATTTGGTATGGCATCCCGATCAGGCTGTAAAGGATTGGTCAGGAAACTTGACCAGACAATCAACCTGCGCTGCCAGCGCCCTTGCGGTTCGCCCGGCACTTGTCGGAACAATACCGCACCTCGTCCCAGACTTTGGCCCAAGCCTTGCGCCATGCAAAAGGCCGGCCACAGACCACACAGGTCTTGGCCGGCAAATCAGCTTTCTTGCGCATTTTCGGCAGGGGTTATCCTGACTTAGTCGGCGGCAGGGGCAACCGCATCGTCGGTCGCAGGAACGGTCACGCTGCCATCTGCGGGCACTTCAGCACCCGTGCGGCCGTCGATCTGAACCGGTGCACCGTCCGGAGTATTCCCGCTGGAGCTGACATAGAACATCAGTCCGGCAAGCAGCAGCAGGGCAAAAATCACCACGCCAGCCATCCCGCGCAGGGGTCCACGGTGACGTTTTTCCTGCGTATCAAGGTCTGTCTTGGGGGCTGACATATGTGTCTCCTGTCTCTTGCGATGGGCGGCTGCTTGCGCTTGCCGCCCCTATCCACCACCATAACGCCACAACGCGCCGTTAAGTTCAATAAAGGTCCCCCCCGATGAAAGATGCAGCCCCCCAGACCGTGTATCTGGCCGATTACGCGCCGCCCGCATGGCTGGTCGATACCGTGCATCTGACGTTCCGACTGGCGCCGGATGCAACGCGGGTGCTGGCCCGGATCGCGTTTCGTCCCAATCCGGACACCACGGACCGCAGCTTTGCCTTGCA
>JBBREW010000422.1:0-2803 GCA_038225335.1 Rhodobacterales bacterium | reverse complement strand
CGTGGCCGAGACCAACACCAAGGAGCAGCCTGCAAAGGTCGTGCCGCTGGTCATTTCGGCCATGAACAGCATCGACCCGGACGGCGACTGGTATTCGCTGGGCCAGTTGGGTCAATACCTTGTCAGCGCCAACCCGGAATTCGACCCCCGCACCTATGGCAGCGCCAAGCTGAGCGATCTGCTGCGCAAGACCGGGCGGTTTCAGGTCACCCAGCAACAGGGCGGCAATCATCTGGACGTGCGGCGGCTGGACTGATCCTGCGCTGCACCAAAGCCTCTTGCACGCGCCCGTGATCGGCGTAATCTGGAATCATTCTAAATCAGGATGCGGCCATGATTCCCGGATTTGCCCCCCGTCGCCGTTTCAGCGATCTGACAGAGCAGGAGGTTCTGGCCCTTGCCGTGTCGTCAGAGGAAGATGACGCGCGGATCTATCGCAGCTATGCGCAGATGCTGCGGGCGGATTATCCGGCATCAGCGGCGGTGTTCGACGGGATGGCGCAGGAGGAAGACGGCCACAGGCGGGGTCTGATCGCGCTGCACGAACAGCGGTTCGGCGCTGTCATCCCCCTGATCCGGCGGGAGCATGTGGCGGGGTATTACGCCCGCACCCCGGTCTGGCTGACCGCCAACCTGAGTCTGGACCGCATCCGGGCCGAGGCGGGCCAGATGGAACGAGCCGCAGAGCAGTTCTATACCGCGGCGGCGGGGCGGACCACGGATGCCGCGACGCGGCGTCTGCTGGGTGATCTGGCGCAGGCGGAACGGGGTCATGTGGACCGGGCGGCTGACCTTGCAGCACAGAACCTGCCAGAGGGCGCGCGCAGTTCCGAGGCCGCTGTCGCCCACCGGCAGTTCGTGCTGACATGGGTCCAGCCGGGGCTGGCGGGGCTGATGGACGGATCGGTCAGCACCCTTGCGCCGATTTTTGCCACCGCCTTTGCGACCCAGGACACCCATACGACGTTTCTGGTGGGTCTGGCGGCCAGCATCGGGGCCGGCATTTCCATGGGATTCACCGAAGCCGCGTCGGACGATGGCACGATTTCCGGACGCGGGTCCCCGATCAAGCGGGGAATTGCTGCAGGTGTGATGACGACACTGGGGGGCCTTGGCCATGCCTTGCCCTATCTGATCCCGGATTTCTGGACCGCGACGACAATTGCGATCATTGTCGTGTTTGTCGAACTGTGGGCGATTGCGTGGATCCAGAACAGATACATGCAGACGCCGTTTCTGCGGGCGGCGTTTCAGGTCGTGGTGGGTGGCGCGCTGGTATTTGCGGCGGGCGTGCTGATCGGCGCAGGCTAGGGTTTGGTGTGGGGTTTGGTGGGCCGGGTCATCGTGATGACCGTGCGATAGCCGAACACATGGCGCAATGGCCCGATCGACGTCGTCTTGTCCACGGTGAACCCCAGTCGCGCATAAAGCGCCTGTGCGCGTGGGTTGGTGTCGACGACATCGAGGCGGAGTGCGGGATACTGGCGGCGGTGCGCCTCTGCCGACAGGGCGTCGATCAGGGCGGTGCCGATGCCTTGGTTGCGGGCCGCAGGGGCCACCGCCAACCCGTCGGTCAGAAAGCAGCGGTTTTCGGTGTCGCGGGACAGCAGGTGCAACAGACCCGTCCGCCACAGCGCGCCGGGCCAGCCATAGGTCTGTGCCATCAAGGGCACGGTGCCGGCGACAAAGGCCCCCTGCGGCGTCTTGAACCCGGCAATCCCAAGCAGGTCGCCACCCGGGGCAATGGCGCTGATCGCGTGGCTGGGGTCGATCGCCGCCGCGACAAAGGCCAATGCGCGGTGATCGGGACCAAGCACGCGGCCCAGCTTGGGTCCGAAGGCGTCCCAATAGAGGGCTGCGGCGGCGGGGCGCAGGGCCGCTGGCAGACCGCGCGCGACAATCACAGGCCGAAGCTGGCAAAGGGATAGTAAGTGACGGGGGTGCCCGGCGTGATGGTGGCGGCCCCGTCCGGCAGCATGACCAGACCCGTGGCCCACGACAGACCAGAAACGCGGCCCGATCCTTCGGAGGGGAAAATTTCGACCGCGCCATCGGTGATCCGGGCGCGCAGGTATTCCACGCGGCCGGGCTTTTTGGTTTTGGAAAAGGCGGCGGGCAGGGTGTAGCCCTGGGGTGTGGGCCACAGGCCCCCCGCCAGCACCGTCAGTGCCGGGGCGGCAAAGACCAGCGCACAGACCTGTGCCGCCACAGGGTTGCCCGGCAGGCCAAAGACGGGCGTGTCGTCCCACAGGCCAAGGGCCAGCGGGCGTCCGGGTTTGATCGCGATGCGCCACAGGGCCAGCGTGCCGGTGCCGTCCAGCAAGGCAGAGATGTGATCCTCGTCCCCCGCCGATGCCCCGCCAGAGGTGAGGATCGCGTCGCAGCGCGTCGCGGCCTGTGTCAAGGTGGCGCGCAGGGTGTTGCGGTTGTCGGGGGCGATGCCCAGATCGACCGGGCTGTGCCCCCAGCGGGCGATATCGGCCAGCAGCATCGCGCGGTTGGCGTCGTGGATCTGGCCGGGGGCAAGGGGTGCGCCCGGCGCGCACAGCTCGTCCCCGGTGGACAGCACGCCGACCCGCAGGCGCTGGTGCACGTTGACGGTCCCCACCCCGCAGGAGGCAAGCGTTGCCAGATCGGCGGGGGTCAGGCGATGGCGGGCGGGCAGCACGGGCTGGCCTGCGGTCATATCCTCTGCCGCGGGGCGCGCATTTGCGCCGCGGCGCAGGGGGCCGTGCAGGGCGATGTGACTGGCATCGGCGCGGGTGTCTTCCTGCATGACGACGGTATCGGTGGCGCAGGGCAG
>JBBREW010000421.1:0-2804 GCA_038225335.1 Rhodobacterales bacterium | reverse complement strand
GCGTCTTTGCCCCAGACTTCACCGTAGGGAATCTCGTGCAAGGCCGTGACGATGCCACTGGCACCGGTCTGGGCGACCTCGTTCAGCGTGATCGCGTCCAGATCGCCGTACCAGCGCCAGCTCTCGATCATGACGTCGCCTCTGCCGCAGCGGCACGCGCCCCTTGGGACCAAAGCCGTTCGGCCGCCTGCGTCACGGGACCCGACAGATGCGTTGCCAGATCGGCGGGAAAGACCTGCGGCATGGCCAAAAGGGCGGCGACCGTGCGGGCGGGCGTATCGGTTGCCCGGTCCCGCAACACGTCCGCCAGCGGGTCACGCACGTCGATGGGCGCGCCCGCCTCGTCCGTGCCCGCAACATAGCGCATCCAGCCTGCCACCGCGAGGCACAGCGCCGGGCTGTCGCGGCCCGCGTCGATGTTGGCCCGCAGCGTGCCCAGCAGGCGCTGCGGCAGCTTCTGGCTGCCGTCCATGGCGATCTGCCAGGTCCGGTGGCGGATTGCGGGATTGGCATAGCGGTCGAACAGGGCGTCCGCATAATCCGGCAGGCTGACGCCCTGCGGCGCTGTCACGGCGGGCATGATCTCGGCCCAGCAGCGACGGACGTAGGCGGCAAAGACCGGGTCCGCGACCGTGTCGGCGATCGCCTCATGCCCCGCCAGATACCCCAGATAGGCCAGCGCCGAATGGGTGCCGTTCAACATCCGCAGCTTCATGTCCTCGAACGCGGTGACGTCATCGACCATCTGCGCCCCGGCGGCGGCCAGATCGGGGCGCGCGCCACCCACAAAATCGTCCTGCACCGCCCATTGGCGAAAGGGTTCATGCATGACGGGGGCCGCATCGTGATGGCCGGTCAGGTCTGCGACGGTCGCGATGTCGATTTGCGTCGTGGCCGGCGTGATGCGGTCGACCATCGTGGCGGGGAACTTGCCCTGATCCGCGATCCAGTCGGCAAGCGGTGGGTCGATCCGGCGGGCCAGATCCAGCACCACGGCGCGCACCAGCGCCCCGTTGTGGGGCAGGTTGTCGCAGGTCAGCACGGTAAAGGGCGGCACGCCCGCCGCACGACGCCGTTGCAAGGCCCGCACAAGGTAGCCCGGCGCAGAGCATGGCAGGTCGTTGTTCAGATCATGCACGATATCCGGATGATCCGGGTTCAGCGCACCCGTCGCGGGGTTGTGGCAATAGCCCTTCTCGGTCACCGTCAAGGATACGATCCTGACGCCGGGACCCGCCATGGCGGCCAGCACCGCCTCCGGGTCTTCGGGGGCGACCAGCACGTCGTTCAGCACGTCGATGATCCGCGTCTGCGGCCCGTCGGGCGCGAGGGTGACGGACGTGTAGGCCCAGTTCTGCGGGCGCAGGGCGTCGCGGGTGTGGGCGCTGCGCAGGCTGACGCCCACGATCCCCCAGTCGCCACCGGACGCCTGCATCGCGTCGGCCACATAGACGCAACCGAACGCGCGAAAGAACGCGCCAAGGCCAAGGTGGACGATGCCCGTCGCAGGGCGCGGTGCATCGGGGCGGGTCAGGCGATCAGCGGGCAAGCCAGCCTCCATCGACGTTCAGGATCGCGCCGTGGACGTAGGCGCTGGCAGGCGTGCAAAGGTAGACGGCAGCCCCGGCGATGTCCGACGCCTGCCCCCAGCGCCCGGCGGTGATGCGGTCGAGAATGGCTGCGTTGCGGTCCGGGTCGGCACGCAGGGCCGTGGTGTTGTTCGTCGCGATATACCCCGGAGCCACGGCGTTCACGTTGATCCCCTTGGCCGCCCATTCGTTCGCCAGCAGCTTGGTCAGGCCCGCCACGCCGTGCTTGGACGCGGTATAGCTGGGCACACGGATGCCGCCCTGAAACGACAGCAAGGACGCGATATTGACGACGCGGCCCTGCGCGCTGCGCGCAAAGACCGCCTTGGCAAAGGCCTGTGTGGTGAAAAACAGCGCCTTCAGGTTCACGTCCATCACGGCGTCCCAGTCGCCTTGCGTGAAATCCACCGCGTCGTTGCGGCGGATGATCCCTGCGTTGTTGACCAGGATGTCGGTGGGGTTGTCGAACAGCCCCTGCCCGGCCATCGGATCGCTGAAATCGACCAGCACCGATGACGCGGTGCCACCGTTGCTTTCGATCAGCGCCACGGTCTCATCGCAGGCGCGCCTGCCCGCACAGACGACCTGCGCCCCCGCCTGCGCCAGACCCACGGCAATCGCCTGACCGATGCCCGTGTTGGCGCCGGTGACAAGCGCACGGCGACCGTCCAGGGAAAACATGCTCACCGCAGCGTCTCCATCCCGATCATGTCCATGTCGGTGAAATCGACGTTGTCGCCCGCCAGCGCCCAGCAAAAGGTATAGGCCCCGGTGCCCGCCCCCGCGTGGATCGACCAGGGCGGGCTGATCACTGCTTCTTCGTTCGCCATGACGATGTGGCGGGTCTGGTCGGGCGTGCCCATCAGGTGAAACACGCGGGTCTGGGCCGGCATGTCGAAATACAGATACGCCTCCATCCGGCGGTCATGGGTGTGGGCGGGCATGGTGTTCCAGACCGATCCCGGCGCGAACTGGGTGTAGCCCATCAAAAGCTGGCAGGACTCGGCCACCTCGGGGTGCAGGAACTGCAGGATCACGCGCTGATTGGCGGTTTCCGCCGATCCCATCTCGACCCGGCGGGCGTCCGACAGCTTGATCAGCCGCGTCGGGCAGCTGCGGTGCGCGGGCGCCGACAGGATGTAGAACCGCCCCGCGCCGGCAAAATCCACCGCACCGGACCCCATGCCGATATAGATCACCTCGCCTTTGTCCAGC
>JBBREW010000420.1:0-2817 GCA_038225335.1 Rhodobacterales bacterium | reverse complement strand
ATCACATAGGGGGCAGAGGTGATGGGCGCGACGTCCAGACCGCTTTCGGCAAAATCCATGCCGTCCCACTGGGCCTTTTTCAGGATCGGGCGCAGACCCGCCAGCAAGGCCAGTTCCCGGTCGGGCGTGTTGAAGGTCAGGCGCACCGTGCCGGGGGCGGTTTCCGTGATTCTGTCCACCTTTTCCCAGAAACTGCGATAACGAGCGTGCCCTTGGGTGCCCAGAACCTCGAACGACCAGATCACATCCTCTGCCGTCACGGGGGACCCGTCGCTGAACCGCGCGGCGGGGTTCAGCACGAATTCAACCCAGGTGCGATCGGCATCGGTTTCGATGGACTGGGCCAGCAGGCCATACAGCGTAAAAGGTTCGTCCAGCGACCGCGCCATCAGGGTTTCGCCGACCATCGACCGCAACTGCCAGGGCGCGCTGCCCTTCTGGATGAACGGGTTGAGGCTGTCGAATCCGCCGACCTCTGCCGTGACGATCCGCCCCCCGGTGGGGGCGTCCGCGTTGGCATAGGGCAGGGCGGTGAAATCGGCGGGCAGGGCCGGTTCGCCGTACATGGCGATGCCGTGCTGCGGTTCAGCCCAAGCGAGGCTGGCCGTGCCGGCCATCAGGCCCGCAAGGGTCAGGCGGCGCGCCTGTTGGCACAGTTGGGTGATCATGGTGGTGGTGTCCCTGTTGATGGTCATTGTTGCCATTCACGCTAAAGAGGGTTTCAAGACTTATCAAACTTTTAGCTTGGATACCGGCGTAGAAAGGCCTATAAACAACTCACTGCTCGATAGGTTTCTTGCCTGTATGAAACCTGCCTCAATAACTACACCCCGGCCTTGTGCCGGGGTTTTTTTTGGCCAAATCACTGGTTTTGAAGGGGTTACAGCGCAGAGAATCGGGCTGCAAGCCCTTAATACCAAACCAAACAGGGAAATTTCTGACGGCGAATCCCCCCTCTTTGCACATGAAGGCTGATTCCTTTTGGGCGCGGCTGAAGGCCGCCCTTCATCATCGTGGCATTCTGGTCAGATAAATGACACAAGGCTGCAAGTGCAGCATTTGCAAAGGACACGGCATGAGCGCGGCAATGACAGGCAGGACAGCCATCATCACAGGGTCAAATTCGGGGATCGGTCTGGGGATTGCCCGCGCATTGGCGGGGGCCGGGGCGAATGTCGTCCTGAACTCTTTTACCGACCGTGATGAGGATCACGATCTGGCCGCTGCGTTGACCCAGGAATTCGGTGTATCCGTCACCTATATCGCCGCCGATATGTCAAAGCCCGACGCGTGCCGCCGTCTGGTGACGCAAACCGGGGCCTGCGATATTCTGGTGAACAACGCAGGAATCCAGCACGTCGCCCCGATCGAGGATTTCCCGGCAGAGACCTGGGATCGCATCATTGCCATCAACATGAGTTCCGCCTTTCACACCACCGCTGCGGCCCTGCCGCTGATGCGCAAGGCAGGCTGGGGCAGGGTCATCAACGTGGCCAGCGCACACGGCCTGACGGCGTCACCCTATAAATCCGCCTATGTCACGGCAAAGCATGGCGTGATCGGCCTGACAAAGGTGACGGCGCTGGAAACCGCGCGCGAACCGATCACCTGCAACGCGATCTGTCCGGGCTATGTGTTGACCCCGCTGGTCGAGGCGCAGATCCCTGACACGATGAAGAAATACGACATGGACCGCGAGACCGTCATCGAAAAGGTCATGCTGGAACGCCAACCGTCCAAGGAATTCGCGACGGTGGAACAGCTGGGGGGCACGGCTGTGTTCCTGTGCTCTGCCTCTGCCGATCAGATCACCGGCACGACGATCAGCGTCGATGGCGGCTGGACCGCCCTGTGATCCGCATCAACCTGGGTCTGCAAGGCGGCGGTGCGCATGGCGCCTTTACCTGGGGTGTGCTGGACCGCCTGCTGGAAGAAGAAGACATCGAGGTTGCGGCCATTTCCGGGTCATCGGCCGGGGCCATGAACGGTGCTGCGTTCAAGGCCGGGTTGCTGTCCGGCGGGCGGCAAGGGGCAAAGGATACGCTTGACTGGTTCTGGGAACAGGTCGGCGCGATCAATGCGCCATTCTTGCAGGACTGGCTGGCGGCCCTTGGCCCCTCGGTCAAGACATGGGCCACCGCCTTGGAAATGTCACCCGGTTACAAGGCGCTTGACGCCATGACGCGGATGACGACGCCCTATGTTTACGGACCATTGTTGCGCAATCCGCTGGACCGGATCGTCAACGACCTGCGGTTCGATCACGTCTGCAGTCTGGACGGACCGCGTCTGTTCGTGGGCGCAACCAATGTCCGCACGGGCAAGATCCGCGTCTTTGAGGGGGCAGAGATTTCGACGGATACGTTGATGGCCTCTGCCTGTTTGCCCACCCTATTTCAGGCGGTTGAAATCCATGACCCCCTGACCGGTGAAATGGAAGCCTTCTGGGATGGCGGCTATACCGGAAATCCGGCGCTGTTTCCCTTGTATGACAAATCGTTGCCGGACGACGTCCTGATCGTGTCGATCAATCCGATCGTGCGGCCGGATCTGCCGAAAACAACGCAGGCGATTGCGAACCGTATCAATGAAATCGGGTTCAACACTTCGCTGCTGCGCGAATTACGGTCGGTGGAATTCGTGCGCCGCCTGCTGGAAGATCACCTTATCGCGCCCGGCACCATGAAACGCGTGCTGATCCACATGATCGACGACGATGCGCTGATGACCACATTGAACGTCGCGACAAAGACGGTCCCGGTGCCGGTGATCCTGTCCCGCCTGAAGGCCGCGGGGCGTGATGCGATGGATGCGTTC
>JBBREW010000419.1:0-2818 GCA_038225335.1 Rhodobacterales bacterium | reverse complement strand
CGGACCACGACCGTATCGATCCCGGCCAAAAAACCTCGCGCCTCGAGCAGGACGACAGCCGTCAGGCCGTAATGGGCGCAAGACAGCCGGATGGCGTCGATGATGACGGCGCTGACGTCTGACCAGCGGGCCTGCGGCTGGTCGGTCCAGATGCCGGCCTGTTGCACCTCGAAGCTGAACTCAGCTTTGCGGGTCCGCCGGACGACGGAGACCAAGCTGAAAATCTGGAAGTCGGCGACTGTGCGGAGCGTGCGTATTGCGCTGGCATCTAGCAGGCCATAGCGCTCACCATCCAAAATTGTGCGCATCATCGCATCTTCGAAACGCCAGACCAGCCATGTATTCTGATGGTCGAATTCCAGAACGTCGAAGATGTTTGTCTCCCGCAGATCGGCAATCCCTGGGGCCAGGTTGCGGTTGCCGTTGTCTGACTCGAGCCCGAGAGTCAGGCGGAGTGCGGCGCAAGGCGCACGATGACCCTCAGCGGTCTGGCGGACCTCGGCTGACCACGCGGGCAGATCACGGCAGGTCCTGTGCAGCAGGGCGTGCAGCAGGCGATGGCCATTCAGAGACATCGGGACCGCACTGCATGGCTCGGCGAATAGTCTCGACATACGATACATGTCATCGGTGGCGATATTGGTTGGACCGGCACCGGAGATCGGGGTGTGCGCTGTCGCTCCTGGATTGATGATCGGATAGGTCATGTG
Source organism: Rhodobacterales bacterium (assembly GCA_038225335.1). Classification (GTDB taxonomy): domain Bacteria; phylum Pseudomonadota; class Alphaproteobacteria; order Rhodobacterales; family Rhodobacteraceae; genus Loktanella. The sequence goes on along the minus strand of JBBREW010000419.1, from coordinate 2,108 downwards.
TTGCCTCCTGCTGCTGAAGGGCAGGATGTGCGGTCATCACCGTCGCACCGGAAATGCAGAGCAACACCTTCTTGGCGACGCCCGATATCTGGATGGACCGATCCGCAGACATCGTGACCGCTCCGCCCCACGCTGAACCGGGTCCGCGCGCATCAGCCCTCCCCCCGCTGTGTGGCCGCAGACTCCGCGGCGCAAGCATACGGACGCAGCCAAGGCGCTGTAGTTGTTTGCTAAATAGACCGCGAATACCTTGAATATCTCGAATACAGAACACCCTGAAAAGGGCAGGACGTGGGTCGAAATGCACGGCCCATCTGTCAAAAGCAAGACTTGGAGCTCATCGTAGACATCGGGATGAAAACGTTCGGCATGCCTTGCGTCTCCACACACGGATGGTGCGCGCCGTCATTTGACTTGATCAGATAGACGGCGCGGATCACGATGCGGCCCGTCGCATCAAATTGCATCTCCACGCCCGGCCATCAAGCTGGAGGTCCATTGTCCTGATCAAGACAAAACGGTCTCGGCGCAGGTCTGCGAAAAATATTCCCCGGCCATGCACTTTTTTGCCTGCGATCGTTTCCGACGCGATCCAAAAAGATCGACGTCCTTCCTGTAACCCACAGGAGGCCATCATGGCGACGACACCCGCGACCCCACACTCCAACCCGAACGACCAATATTACACCCGCCCCGAGACGGTCGCTGCCTGCCTTGCATTTCTGCATGCCGTTCTGCCGGATCTTGCGCCGGATCTCTATCTCGAGCCCTCCGCAGGCGACGGCGCATTTTTGCAGCAGATGCCTCACCCACGCCTCGGCATTGATATCGCGCCCGCCCACCCTGAGGTCGTCATGGCCGACTTTTTGACATGGGTCCCAAACGAGGATCTCGGTTCTATCGCCGTTGTCGGGAACCCGTCTTACGGGCGCAACGCTGCAAGGGCCATCGCGGTTTTCAACCACGCCGCCAAAATTGCCGACACGGTCGCGATGATCATGCCGGCGTCGATGTCTAAAGGCAGCATGCGAAACAGGCTCGATGCCAGATTTGAATTGGTTGATGAGATGCCCCTGCCTGCGGAGCCATTCCGCTTGCACGGCCGGTTGCGCAGGGTCAACACGGTCTTCCAGGTCTGGCGGCGCTCATCTACTCTCAGGCCCAAGGCAATTGCCACCACGACGCACGCTGACTTCACCTTTGTTGCGGCAGCGCAGGGTGCAGATTTTGCCATCCGCCGTGTCGGAGGCCGCGCGGGCGCGATCATGACAGTGCCTGCACCGGGTCAACCCATGTCCGGCTACGCGCCGACATCCAACCTCTACATCAAGGCACGCGGTATCGACCCCGCACATCTCGAAGCGCGGTTCCGCGCCTTGGATTTCAGCGACGTGCGGCTGTGCGCTGTGTCCAATCCCTCAGTGTCCAAAAGCGATATCGTGACTCTCTACGACGCCTTGTCGCGGCTTGAGGCCATCACGGCGGCTGAAGCGCAGGCACGCCAGCTGCCGTACACCATACCCGGGCGGCCCGTCTGTCCGATCATGCCAGTGCGTCAACTGCACGGTGGCCGTCTTGCCCGCCATCTGGCGGCGATGCTGGCGCTGCCAGAGGCGGCACTTCCCGGCGATATCGTCGCAGTCCGCTGCAGCGGACTCGTCTATGAAAATGACTGGATGACGGCGGAAACGACTTTTCTGGTTCAAACGGTAGTTGGGATTGTTGAATGTCGTCTGGCCCAACTGGACAGGGCTATCGCGTTTGGAAATTTGAGCGTGAAGAGGGCGAACGGAGCGTGAACTTCTGGGCTTTCTCGCTACGTTCGTGGCCAGGTTTCGATGATTTTCGACCTCTACGTGACGAGACAGACCCAAACGCGATTCCCCTGCCCAACTGGACGGCGATCAGTTTGCGCAGGCAGCCATGTGCGCCGGCCTGATCGATGATGACTGGGACTTCATCGCAGGGTTTCCCGACGCGTGCCATTGCCCGGTGGGTGCAAGTCCCCGGCGCTATGAGGTAACCCATTACCGAAACGCCGCACTCCTGCTCTGGGTCGACGCATACCGCTGTTACGGCGCAGCTCCGACGCTTTTGCCGATGGCAGA
>JBBREW010000418.1:0-2833 GCA_038225335.1 Rhodobacterales bacterium | reverse complement strand
TTGTGGCAGTTGACCGGGTTCAACCTTGGCTGGCGCGGCTGGCAGGGGCGCGGCTATGCCCTTGGCGTCGGAGAGGTCAAGTTGACGGGCATGGTCCGGCCAGACCGCAAACGCCTGACCTACAAGATCGACTTTACCAAGGCGATCCAGACACGCCGCCTGACGATGGGCGTGGCCGACGGCATCGTAGAGGCAGACGGCGACGTGATCTATCAGGTCAAAGACATGAAGGTCGCGCTCAGCGAAAGCTGACACCGCCAGACGACCGCGCCGCCCCCCGTCCTGGCGAAACGGCGGCGCGGGTGCCTATCTGGTTGCGGCGCAGCCCCTCGCTGGCCTAAACAGGTCATAACAAAAGCAGGAGGCACCCATGCGTCGCGTCGTCATCACCGGATTGGGCATCGTGTCCCCGATCGGAAATTCCGCAGCCGAAGTCACCGCAGCCCTGAAGGCCGGGACATCTGGCATCGCGGCCAGCCCCGAAATGGCAGAGCGTGGATTTCGCAGCCAGATCGCGGGCACGCTAAAAATTGACGTGGCGGATCATATCGACAAACGCGCCTTGCGGTTCATGGGGCCGGGGGCGGCCTACGCCTATATTTCCATGGCGCAGGCCATCGCGGACGCCGGGTTGAATGACGACCAGATCGTCAATCCGATGACCGGCGTGATCGCGGGGTCGGGCGGGCCGTCCACATCCGCCATGTTTGCGGCGCACCAGTCTGTGCTGGCCTCGGGCGCAACGAAACGGATCGGCCCATTTGCGGTGCCGAAAACCATGTCGTCCACCGTCAGCGCCAACCTAGCCACGGCCTACAAGATCAAGGGCATGAACTTTTCCATCACCTCGGCCTGTTCGACATCGCTGCATTGCATCGGCATGGCGGCCCAGCAGGTGGCGCTGGGAACACAGGACATCATGTTCGCGGGCGGCGGCGAAGAGCTTGACTGGACGCTGTCCTGCCTGTTCGACGCCATGGGCGCGATGAGCAGCAAATATAACGAAACGCCGACCAAGGCCTCCCGCGCCTTTGATGCGGGCCGCGACGGGTTCGTGATCGCGGGCGGCGGCGGGATCGTCGTGATGGAAACGCTGGACGGCGCACAGGCCCGCGGTGCGAAAATCTACGCCGAAGTCACCGGTTTCGCCGCCACCTCTGACGGGGCGGACATGGTTGCACCCTCTGGCGAAGGCGGCGAACGCGCCATGCGGCAGGCCCTGAAAACCTTGCCCGAGGGTCGCCGCGTCAGCTATATCAACGCCCACGGCACCAGCACCCCCGTCGGCGACGTCGGAGAGGTCGAGGCCGTGCGCCGCGTCTTTGGTCAGGGCAGCACACCGCCGATCAGTTCGACAAAGTCCATGACAGGGCACAGTCAGGGTGCCACCGGCGTGCAAGAGGCGATCTATTGTTTGTTGATGTTGCAGGACGATTTCATCGCACCCTCGATCAATGTGGATACACTGGACCCCGCGCTGGACCCTGCGGAAATCGCCACGACACGCGTGGATAACGCCGGACTGGATACGATCATGACGAATTCGTTCGGGTTTGGCGGCACCAACGGTTCCATGCTGTTGTCGCGGTTTCAGGGGTAATCAGATATGATCGGTTTGCAGGGCAAACGCGCGTTGGTGATGGGCGTGGCGAACGAACGGTCCATCGCCTGGGGCATCGCCAAGGCGATGGCAGAGGCAGGTGCAGAGATCGCATTTACCTATCAGGGTGAAGCCTTTGGCAAGCGCCTTGCGCCTTTGGCGGAAAGCGTCGGTTCCGACATCATGATTGATGTCGATGTGGCCGATGATGCCAGCATGGACGCGGCCTTTGACACCCTGCGCAACCGCTGGGGACAGATCGACATCGTGGTGCATGCCATTGCCTATTCGGACAAGAACGAACTGGCCGGCCGGTTCATCCACACCAGTCGCGAGAATTTCAAGAACTCGCTGACGATTTCATGCTTCTCGCTGATCGACGTGGCGCGGCGGGCGGCGGACCTGATGCCCGACGGCGGCACGATCCTGACCCTGACCTATCAGGGCAGCAACCGCGTCACCCCGTTTTACAACGTCATGGGTGTGGCCAAGGCGGCGCTGGAATCCGCTGTCCGCTACCTTGCGAATGATCTGGGGCCGCAAGGCATCCGGGTGAATGCGATCAGCCCCGGTCCGATGAAAACGCTGGCCGGGTCGGCCATTGCCGGGGCGCGCCGGACCTTCAAACACACGGAAATGAACACCCCCGCGCGGTCGAATGCCACGCTGGATGCGGTGGGTGGCACGGCGGTCTATCTGGCGTCCGATGCCGGTGCCTTTACCACCGGGGAAATCATCCGGGTCGACGGCGGTTTCCACGTGCTGGGGATGCCGCAGCCCGAAAACCTGTAGGATTGCAGGGGCGCCGCCACTCCTTTTTCCCAAGAGGTGGCGGTTTTTCGTGCTAAAGTGGGGCCGTGCTTTTGCGAAAGGTCAGCCCATGTCCATGATGTTCGTCAACCTTCCTGTCCGCGATCTGCCCCGCGCCCGCGCCTTTTACGAAGGCATTGGCCTGACCATAAACCCGCAGTTTTCCGATGACACCGCCGCCTGCGTTGTCGTGTCGGACACCAATTGCATCATGATTGTCACCACCGCCCGGTTTGCGGAATTTGCGCCGCTGCCGGTGGCCGACCCCATGACCAGCACTGCTGTTCTGGTGGCGCTGTCCTGTGACAGCCGCGCGGCCGTGGATGCGATGGTCGCCGGGGCGCTGGCCCATGGCGGGCGTGATACCGGCAAGGTGCAGGATATGGACGGGTTGATGTATGGCCGCAGTCTGTGCGACCCGGA
>JBBREW010000417.1:0-2841 GCA_038225335.1 Rhodobacterales bacterium | reverse complement strand
AATCGCCCCCAGAAACACCCAGTTGCCCAGATCGCGGCTCAGCAGGTTGGTGTGCTTGCCCTGCCAGCCCAGCCCGGCCGCCTGCGCCAGCGGCTTTTCCATGACCGGCGCCGTATCGACAAACACCTTGATCTCTGCCCCGGGCACCCGGTCGATCAACCAGCGCCCCACGACCTTCAGCCGCTTTTTGACCACATCATGATAATCGCGCCCCTGGGCATAGACGCTGATCGCACCCCGGTCCCGCTCGTCCAGCACGGCCATGGGATCGCTGTCCGGGGCATAGTTTTCCGCCAGCATGATGACCGACCGGGCGGCAGGCCACAGGGCGGTGGGATCACCGCGCCATGGCATCCGGTCCGCCATCCACCCCATCTGACCGTGCCGCCCCGCATCGACAAAATCCGCAAGCCGCCCGGCCGCCTGCGGGATCGCGTCGGGCCTGCACACACCCGCCTTTGCAAACCCCGCCGACAGCGCAAAGTCTTTCAGGTCCTGCGTCAGACCCATCTTTCATCCGAATGAAAATATGTCGGGGGAGTCGCGACAGCGACGGGGGCAGCGCCCCCGCCTGCGGCGCAATCAGAAATCAAGGTTCGCATAATGGGACGGTGGCAAAAACCCCGGCACCTGATCGGCCAGCAGGGACCGGAACGCGGGGCGTGACTTGATCTTGGCATACCAGTCCTTCACCACCTCTGACCGGTTCCAGTCCACGTCAGAGATATAGTCCAGACAGGATAGCTGCGCCGCCGCCGCGAAATCCGCCAGTGACATCTCGTTGCCCGCCAGCCAGCGGCGATGTTCCAGCAGTTGCGTCATGTAATCCAGATGGAACCGCATGGCCCGGCTGCCTGCCTTGACGTTGGTGCTGTCCGGATATCCGGTACCCATCACCTTGCGGAACACGCGCTCTCCCAGCAGCTTCTGGGTGCAATCCTTGTAGAACTTATCATCGAACCAACCGATCAGACGCCGCACTTCGTACCTGCCGTCGGCATCGCGGGGCATCAGCGGCGGTGTCGGATGGCTGTCTTCCAGATACTCGCAGATCGCGCTGCTTTCGCTCATCAGCTTGTTTCCCAATCGCAGCACCGGAATCTTGCCAGCCGGGTTGCGACGCAGGAAATCGCCGTCCTGTTCCCAATATCGCTCTTCGATCAACTCCACTTCGATCCGCTTTTCAGCAAGGCTCAGCCGGACTTTTCGGGAAAATGGCGACAACGGAAAATGATAAAGACGGTTCATGACGGACTCGCGAAACAGGATACTTCCTCCATGCCGCACCTTGGGCCGTCAATCAACTCTCGAAACAGGCGGCACGCCCATCAACCGCGATGGTCGCGGCACCGTCCAGAATACTGGCCGACCTTTGCCGCTGGCCCGCTGTGGGGTCGGCGGCATTCCGACCTTTGGGATCAGGCAGGACCATGGCCAGCCGTGCGGCCTGCACAGCCGTCAGATCGGCGGCATCGACACCGAAATAGGTCCGCGCTGCCGCCTGCACACCAAAGACCCCGGTATCGAATTCGGCGACGTTCAGATACAACTCCATGATCCGCCGCTTGCTCCACAGGATTTCGGCCAGCGGCGTCCACAGCGCCTCCAGCGCCTTGCGGGTCCAGTTGCGGCCCTGCCATAGAAACACGTTCTTCACGACCTGTTGCGAAATGGTGGACGCGCCCCGGTCGCTGCCGGATTCGATGGCCGCCCGGATCGCGGTCACATCAAGCCCCCAGTGCAGGCAGAAATTCGCGTCTTCGGCGGCGACTGCCGACCGCACCATGACCGGGGCGATGTCAGTGATCGCGACCCAGTCTTGGCTGACACCGCCCAGACGCCGCCCCTCAGCCACCATATAGGCGGTCGTGGGCGGGTTGATGACGCGGTAGGCCAGCGTGATCAGGACAACAGCCGCAACCGCACCCAACACCATACGCAACAGCAACCGCCGCAGGCGTTGCCCGCGTCCGCGCAAAGGCGCTGCCGGTCTGTCATCAGGGGATCGGGATTTACGCGGTCTTGCCATGGCGCCCATAAGTCATACGCCCGTGGTCGCGGTCAAGATTGCCTGTGGGTGACCGCCCCGCCGCAGGATTGCCACGGGACGGTCAGATATCATTCCGCAGGGATCGCCTGCTCCTCGATCCGCAGGGGGTGCGGAATGTGGATCAGCATTTCTTTCGGGCAGACCTGAATGAAATGACGGACCTCGCGTTCCCAATGCTGAAGGATCTCTGCAGCCTTGCGGCTGTTGGTTTCTGCGGCGTGCCGGATGATCAGGTCTTTCAGCTGATTTTCCCAATGGGACACGGTGACAGGGCAGGTCACCAGAGTTTCGGGGTTGATCAGTTCAGCGGACTGACCCTTTGGATCGTAAAGATACGCCATCCCACCGGTCATCCCGGCGCCGAAATTGGCACCGATGCTGCCCAGAATGACAGCCACGCCGCCGGTCATGTATTCGCAGCCATTGGTGCCGCAGCCTTCGATCACGACATGCGCGCCGGAATTGCGCACCGCAAAGCGTTCACCCGCGCGACCAGAGGCGAACAGGAACCCCTTTGTCGCGCCATAAAGGACCGTGTTGCCGATGATCGTGTTTTCCGACGCGACCAGCGGGCTTTGCATCTGCGGGCGCACGACGATCGTGCCCCCCGACAGACCCTTGCCGACATAATCGTTGGCATCGCCCGACACTTCCAGTTTCAGCCCATGCACGGCGAACGCACCCAGCGATTGCCCGGCACTGCCGCGCAGTTTCACCGTCAGGTGGTCGTCCTGCAGATCGTTGTTCATGCCGAACCGTTTCACGATGTGGCTCGACGTGCGGGTGCCGAC
>JBBREW010000416.1:0-2853 GCA_038225335.1 Rhodobacterales bacterium | reverse complement strand
GTCCGGGTGCGCGGCGACGCGCTGACGGTCGATCTGACCGGGACGGCCCCGCAGATCCCGGACAAGCCGATCAACATGCCGCTGGTCGGCACCGTCGATTGCGCGATCTGGCTGACGGTCCGGTCGATCCTGCTGGATGCAGCCGTGGTCGGCCCGGTGCCCCAGAACGAAGGATTGACCCGACCGATCACCATCGTGGCCCCCTTGGGCTGTCTGGCCAACCCGATCTTTCCGGCCCCCGTGATCGCGCGGTTCTGTTCGGGCAATGCTTTGGCCGACACGGTGATGAAGGCCCTGGCCCAGGCCGTGCCGGAACAGGTGTCCGCCGGGATCGGCAACCTGCGCGTCGTGGCCCTGTCGGGCCTGAATCAAGGCAACCACTGGGTGCACATGGAAATCATGGAAGGCAGCTATGGCGGCCGGTTCGGCAAGGACGGCATGGACGCGGTCGACACGCTTTACGCCAATACCCGCAACAACCCGGTCGAGGATATCGAGAGCCATGTGCCGCTGCGGGTTGAACGCTATGAGCTGCGCGAAGAGGCGATGGCACCCGGCGCATGGCGCGGGGGCATCGGCACCATTCGCGAATTCCGGTTTCTGGCCGATGCGGGTTTTTCCATCGAAGGCGACGGCCACGCCAATGCGCCCTGGGGGTTTCAAGGCGGGGCCGACGGGCACACGGCGTCGCTGACGCTGATTGACGCGGACGGGACGGTGCGCGATTTGCCGTCAAAGGTGCCCTATGCCCGCGTCAAGGCGGGGGATCGTCTGATCGCGACCGGCCCCTGCGGTGGTGGATATGGCGATCCGGCGGCGCGCCTGCCTGCTGCGGTGGCGCGTGATGTGGCCGACGGGCTGATTTCGGCCACGACGGCGTTGCGGGATTTTGGCGTGACGATCGACGCGGACGGCAGGGGCGGCAGGCCGTAGGCGTCAGCCCGACAGGAACTCGCGCCAGCGGTGCACGATATGCGTATGCTCGTCCATGAAGGTGTTCCAGACCCGCGCACTGCTCATGCGTTCGGCGTGTGACCCGCCTTCGCGGCGGTGACCCGCGGGGATGCTGTGCTGGCCATAAGGGTCTTTCAGGGCGTGGGGCGCGGGTTGGCCTTCGTACCAGTATTCCCATTCGCCGGGCAACAGGTGCTGCCGCACGCGGGCCGGAAAGGTTGCGTAATAGCCTTGCCGCGCCACGGATGCCCCGGCCCAGCCATTCTGCCACCAGTTCAGATAGGCATAGGCCATGTCGAGCGTCTCACCGCCCGTTTCGGATGAGATGCACAGATCCGCATGCCAGCCGCGCGACCCTTCGGCGGGGGTCCCGACGATGACCTCTTGTCCCAGCGACCGCAGCCTTGCGACACCGGGCGAAAAGAACGACTGGATCAGCGTGCCCCGCTGCACCAGCCGGGCGGAGTCCTCGAACGACGACCACAGACCCTTGAAATGCCCGATCCGCTTTTTGTGCAGCAGGATGTCGGCGACCTCGTCCACCTCGTCCAGCGTCAGGTTCGCGACATCGCTGAACGCGGCACCCCGGGTCGCTTCGACCGCCAGTGCCGCCTCGATCATTCCCAGCACCGGGTCGTTGATCATCGCAACGCGGCCTAGCAACCGGGGGTCCAGCAACCATCCCCAGCTTTCCTGCTCTGATCCGACAAGATCGCGCAGGGCGGGGACATAACCGAAACTGTCGACACCGTGCAGCAGCGGCAGCATCGCCAGGCGGTGCGTCGGTGCGGGGCCAAGGCGGCCATCCGCCTGCACGAACAGCTTGTCGAATACCGTGTCGATGATCCGGCTGGGTCCGCTGCGCCCCCGTGCGGCCGCAAGGATATCCGCTGAATGATCCAGCCGGTCCAGCGCGATGGGCTGGATGCACCGCGCGGTCCAGATCAGATCGACCGTATGCCACTGGTGATACAGATCAAAGGTGTCGGGACGGGTCACAACCCGCGCCAGTCCATCAATGGTGTCGATCATCTCGAAACTGATGGGAAAGCCCAGATCGGCCACCGCCCGGTCGCGGATCGGCTGGGTGACAAGCTCGCTGCGGGCGATGATCCGCAGGCCGGGGCGGGTGGTCCGATTGGGTGCCATGTCAGCCCACCCGTGTCAGATAAGGGGCCACGACGGGGTCATCAAAAACCGACAGCACCTTCAACCGCGCGCGCGTGCGGGCATGATCGGCGTCCAGATGGTGCCGCAGGGCCGCCGCCGCCCCGGCACTGTCCCCCAGCGCCAGATGATCCAGCACCAGCCGGTGTTCAACCAGCAGGGCCCCTTCGTCATGCTGGACGACATGGGTGGCGAACAGCCGGTTCACCCGCCGGCCCGACCGCAGATGCATCAGCACAGCCGCCAGTCGCCGGTTCGGTTGAAGGGCTGTCCATGTATCGTGCAGGTCAGCCTCGATCCGGTCGATGTCTTCGGGCGGGCAGTTCGGTGACGTCCGTGCCAACCGGTCCTGCATTGCGGGCAGCACCGGGCGGATCATGGCGGCAGCCGCAATCAGCGCCGCCGGTTCCAGCAGATACCGCAAGGCGTGTTCATCATCCAGCATGCGGGCCGACAAAGGCCCTGCAATCCAGTGCGACGCCCGGTCCTTTCCGATGGCCCCGCGTTCCTGCAACCGGGACAGCACCTCGCGCGTGATGGTCCGGCTGACGCCGAAATGCGCACCGATCGCGGTTTCCGACACATGATAGATGCCAAAGGGGATGCTGGCGGCGGTGGCCTCTGCCACTTCGTCCAGAATGCGTTCCCACCCGGCCCGGGCGAACACACCCGTCGCCGGGGTCAGATCAGGCAGCGGCAGGGTGAAAAGATTGGCGGCGTCCGGTTCGGCCA
>JBBREW010000415.1:0-2856 GCA_038225335.1 Rhodobacterales bacterium | reverse complement strand
TGAACGAAGTCGCCGTGCGGTTCCCGACGTCGTCCTTTGTGGCAGAGGCAGCAAATGCCCGTGTCGGGCTGGGATGCACCTGAAGCAGGACCTGCCCCAGCAGTTTGCGGACCGCATGGGGCAGATGATCGGCCCCGATTTTCCAAGCGATCTGGGCGTCTCTGTATCCGGCGGTGGTGACAGCATGGCGATGCTGCATCTGGCCGCGGGCTGGGCGCGTGTCTATGGTGTCCGGCTGTGGGTCGTGACGGTGGACCACGGGTTGCGCGATGCAAGTGCGGCAGAGGCGGTGATGGTCGCGGCGGAGTGTGCCGCCTTGGGTCTGCCGCACAACACCCTGCGCTGGACCGGTTGGGATGGCCGGGGCAATGTGCAGGATGCCGCCCGCATGGCGCGGCGCGATCTGATCGGGCGTTGGCATGGCGTGTGCCGTCACGTGCTGATGGGTCATACCCGCGACGATCAGGCGGAAACCCTGTTGATGCGGCTGGCGCGGGGGTCGGGCGTCGATGGTCTGGCGGCCATGGCGGACGCCACGCGGGTGGCGCAGGCGGGTCCGGTCGTGCCTGTCATCACCCCGCAAGGCCCGCCGTGGCCCGACCCGCCACCGCAGGGATTCGACATTCTGCGCCCCTTGCTGGACACCGACCGGGCCGCGTTGCGGCATTACCTGACGACGCTGCACATTCCATTTGTCGATGATCCGTCGAACGACGATCCCACCTATGCCCGCGTGCGGATGCGGCGGCTGATCGGGGTCGAAGGGCTGGAGGTGGCGACCCTGTCGGCCACGGCGCGGCGCATGGCCCGCGCGCAGACCGCCCTGCGGCGGCGGGCGCATGACGTGGCGCGCGATCTGATGCGTCCTGACCATACCGCACCCGGTGCTGTGGCACTGGACCGGGACGGGTTCGCCGCGATCGAGGAGGAGACTCAGTTGCGTCTGCTGGCGGGGGCTTTGCAGATGGTGGCGACTGCGACCTATCGCCCGAGGGCCGATGCGCTGGAATCCGCGCTGAACCGCGCGCTGGGCGGCGGAACCACGACCCTGCACGGCACGATCATCGTCCCGAAGGGCAATGTGATCCACATCGCACGCGAAGCGGCGCGCACCGTTGCGGTCGATCTGCCGATGGATGCCCCTGCAATCTGGGATCACCGCTGGCACATTTTACCCTGTGATCGCAAGGGCCTGACCGTCGCGGCGCTGGGCGAGGCCGGGCTGGTGCAGATCAAGGATCGCAGGCCCGGCACCGTGCCGCGTGCGGTGCTGGCCAGCCTGCCTGCCCTGTGGGACGGGGGTGACCTGCTGGCCTGTCCCAGCGCCGATTTCGGGCCGGATATCCGCATGACCTTGCGGCCGGAGGCAGGCAATTTGCCGGACTACCTGCTTGCGCATTGAAGATTGCGCGGGAATGTCTATTTTGTATGACAACCGACGACGGATATCGTTCCGCCGTTCTTATCCGATGTCAAAGGAGCCTCTCATTGGGCAACGCGCGTAACATCGTCTTCTGGGTCGTCCTGTTTTTGCTGGTGCTGACCTTGTTCAACCTGTTCAGCGGCGGGTCGGGCGCAGGGATGAGCAATTCCAAGAGCTATTCGGAATTCGTGACAGCAGTGCAAAGCAATTCGGTCACGAGTGTCACGCTGGACGGTGAACAGGTCCGCTATCGCAGCACGGACGGTAACGATTATGTCACCATCAAGCCAGCCGACGCCGAAGTGACCAACCTGCTGATTGCGGAAAATATCCCTGTCACGGCGCAAAGTCAGGAACAGTCCGGTTTGCAGTCGTTCCTGATCGGTCTGCTGCCGTTTGTGCTGTTGATCGGTGTCTGGGTCTATTTCATGAACCGGATGCAGGGTGGCGGCAAAGGCGGTGCCATGGGCTTTGGCAAGTCGAAGGCCAAACTTTTGACCGAAAAGCACGGTCGCGTCACCTTTGACGAGGTTGCCGGCATCGACGAGGCCAAGGACGAGTTGGAAGAAATCGTCGAATTCCTGCGCAACCCGCAGAAATTCAGCCGTCTGGGTGGCAAGATCCCCAAGGGTGCGCTGCTTGTCGGACCTCCGGGCACCGGTAAGACCCTGTTGGCCCGCGCCATTGCGGGCGAGGCGGGTGTGCCGTTCTTCACCATCTCTGGTTCTGATTTTGTCGAAATGTTCGTGGGTGTCGGTGCAAGCCGCGTGCGCGACATGTTCGAGCAGGCCAAGAAGAACGCCCCCTGCATCGTGTTCATCGACGAAATCGACGCTGTGGGCCGGTCCCGTGGTGCCGGTTACGGCGGCGGCAACGACGAACGTGAACAGACGCTGAACCAGTTGCTGGTCGAAATGGACGGGTTCGAGGCGAACGAGGGCATCATCATCATCGCGGCCACCAACCGGCCCGACGTTCTTGACCCCGCACTGCTGCGTCCGGGCCGGTTCGACCGTCAGGTGACGGTGCCCAATCCCGACATCAAGGGCCGTGAAAAGATCCTGCTGGTGCACGCCCGCAAGGTCCCCCTGGGTCCCGATGTCGATCTGCGCATCATCGCCCGCGGCACACCCGGATTTTCCGGTGCCGATCTGGCGAACCTTGTGAACGAATCCGCGCTGATGGCCGCCCGTGTTGGCCGGCGGTTCGTGACGATGATTGATTTCGAAAGCGCCAAGGACAAGGTCATGATGGGGGCCGAACGCCGGTCCATGGTCATGACCGAGGACGAGAAGAAGCTGACCGCCTATCACGAAGCCGGTCACGCGGTTGTCGGCCTGAACGTCCCGCAGCATGACCCGATCCACAAGGCGACGATCATTCCGCGCGGTCGTGCGCTGGGTCTGGTGTTGTCCTTGCCGGAACGCGATCAG
>JBBREW010000414.1:0-2867 GCA_038225335.1 Rhodobacterales bacterium | reverse complement strand
ACCAGGATTTCGTCGAACCCCGGCCGCAGGGCGCGGGATTTGCACATATCGACGAACTCTCCCATGCGGCGGGCATAGTCGGCCGGGTCCATGAACCACGCGATGTCGATGGCCTGAAAGAAGTGGGACACATCAAGTTTGTGCGGGTCCGCAAAGGGGGTCAGCCCGAACCCACCGCCCGACAGCACGCCGGTCGTGGCCTCTGTCATGAAGGCAAGGCCATAGCCCTTATGTCCACCGATCCCCAGAAGGGCGCCCGCCATCGCCGCGGCAGGGTCGTCGGTTTCCTCACCCTCTGGTGTCAGGGCCCAGTCCAGCGGCATCTTGCGTCCTTCGCGGTCATGCCATTTCATCATGCCCTTGCCAGCGGTCGTCAGGGCGATGTCCAGCACCACGGGAAACCCCTTGTCCGATGGGGCGGCGATGGACCACGGGTTCGTGCCGGTGGCACCTTCGCGCGCGCCCCAGGGGGCCATTTCAGGCCCGGCATTGGTATAGGCGATACCGATGCAGCCTTGATCCAGCGCCTGACAGGCATGCACGGCACTGGACCCGTAATGGGTCGAATTGCGCACGATGACGGTGCCGATGCCGCCTTCCTTTGCCTTCTTGATTGCCAGCCGCATGGCCTTGGCCGCGGCCACGGTGCCGATTCCGTTGTGGGCGTCCACAATCGCAAGGGCAGGGCCTTCCTTGATGATCGACCAGCCCGCACGCGGGTCGACTTCGCCGCTGCTGATCCGTTCGTGATAGCGCCGCAGACGGGCGACGCCCTGACCTTGACCGGGGTGGAACCGCAATTCCGAAAACACCAGCGCGTCGGCAAAGATGCCCGCATCCTCGTCCGTCAGGCCGAGGGCGGCAAATCCCGCGGTGACAAAGCGGCGCAACTGTTCCCGGTCCACGTTGGTCATGCGGATGGGTGTCGTCTGGTCTTTCGACTGTTCTTTCGTCATGGGCGCAGCTCCAGCAGGTCGGCGATATTGGTGCCGGGCGCGTCAAAGGTGCCGATCTGACCTGCGGGGGCGGTCATGATCACGGTCATGCCGGGGCCGTATCCGGCGCGCGGACCGTCGGTCTGACCGACAACGCCAATGGACATCGCCCCGCGCAGATAGCCGTGGTTGTAACGGCTGTCGGTGTCGGCGATGGCCACCACATCGCCCAGCCGCAGCCCGTCCAGCCCGTGCCGGGCCAGTTCCGCCCGGTCGGTTGACTGCATATGCAGCGATCCGCCTTCCGATGTCAGACCCGCCCCGGCCCCGACCAGATGGGGTGGCACCGTGGCGACCACGCCGATCTGCAACTGGCTGCCGGTGTTCTTTTTCGGCAGCAGGTCGAACAGGGCGGCGGACAGGGATTTGAACGCGATGGCCGGATATTCCGCCACGGTCAGACCGACGCCTTCGCTGCGGATGGTGATGCGGTCGTCCACGGCCAGCTTGCGCCGCGTGTCTGCGTCAAAATGCACGATGACCTGATCGGAAAACCGCCCGGATTTGCCCGTCACGGTGCCCTTTGCCCCCATGGCGGCCCCACTGACGACCATCGCCGTATTACCGATGCAGGCAAAGATGTTCAGCCCGCGGTTCTTGTTCGCATCCGGGTGGCAGATGCTGACGCCGGGGTGAATGCAATCGCCGGACCAGCCAAAGGCGCTGTCGCCCACGCTGACATTATAAACGATGCCACCAAAGGTCGGCCATAAAAACGGCCGCCCGTCCGCATCAAGGCGATACGGCTCTGCGGGCAGGCCGGACAGCGACGGGTTCGCAACCATCCCCATAAGAGAGACGGACACAAGGTCGGCGGCATTGGGTGTAATGGTCATGTTGACGCTCCGAGGGCGAGTAGCGTGTGAAGGTTGGCGGCAGGATCAAGGGTAAAGTCGATCTCTCCGTTGCGGGCGGTCATCAGGGTCAGGATACCCGGCCCGTGGCCTGTCATGATGCTGTCGCCGTGGATGCACAGACAGATCGACACGGCATTTTCGCGATAACTCCGGCCCCAGTGGTGATCGGCGTGGCGGATCGCGATCAGATCGCCAAGGCGCATCTGGTCGATCCCCAGTTCGGCCATCAAGGCGCGGTCGCCCGACATAAGATCCTGATCGACATATTCGGAATTCAGTTCTGCCCCGGACCCCATGATCCGGATCGGCAGTTCCATCGCCACCTTCACGTGCAGGCGGCCCGCGTCTTCGGTGATGCCCATGGCGTGAAACAACTGCGGGCTCATCTTTTTCAGGGCGACACCCGGAAAGTCGGTCAAGGCCAGACCCTGACCTTTGGTCATGATCTGGATGCGGTCGCCGGGGGCAATACGGTCGTGATCCTCGGAATCGAATTGCACAAGGATGCGGGCATGTTCGCCGATGACGACACCCCGCGCGCCCGCGGCCATGCCGCTTGTCACCAGTGCCGCGTTTCCGATGCAGTTCAGGTAATGCAGAGCGTGATGGCGGCCCGGGTTCGCTTCGTCGTCGATGGATACGCCGGGTTCGACATGATCGCCCGCCCAGCCAAAGGCGCGGTCGCCACAGCGCACGTTATAGGTGACGCCGAACATACCGGGCAGGACCGCACCGGTGCCGTCAGGATAGGGAATATACTGGCCCGGGCGCACGGCGGGCGTCGTGATCGCGCCACTGACGGCCATTTCGACCAGTGTGGATTCATTGGTGTTCGGGCGTGGCATCACAGGCGGTTCCTTTTGTGGTCTTGGCAGGTCCAAAGGCGGATTTCGGTGCGTGGGCCGCGCTATTTGGGTTTGACACCTGCCCGCTTCCTTGCCATCAGTATATTGTCGACATTGTTCTTGTTGAATGGGATACACAAGCAGAATGTGTAGTCAAGGTTTCAGCGCAA
>JBBREW010000413.1:0-2887 GCA_038225335.1 Rhodobacterales bacterium | reverse complement strand
GCTGTTCGTGGACCGGATGGCACCCAGCCCGCAGCACGACGATGCGACCGCCTTTCCGGTCAAGATGTCGCTGAAGATCGGGTTTATCCAGTGTCTGGCGATGGTGCCGGGTGTGTCCCGGTCCGGGGCCACCATCGTTGGCGCCCTGATGCTGGGTGCCAGCCGCCGGGCGGCGGCCGAGTTCAGCTTTTTCCTGTCGCTGCCGACGATGGCTGGCGCCTTTGCCTATGACTTCTATCAAAACCGCGATGTCCTTGATTCTGCTGCGCTGAGCGACATTGCCGTTGGACTGATTGCCGCGTTCATCAGCGCGGTGATCGTGGTGCGGATGCTGCTGGGTTACGTCAGCCGCTATGGCTATGCCCTGTTCGGTTGGTGGCGAATCGTGGTGGGGACAACGGCGTTTGTTGCACTTTCCATGGGGTTCTGAGGTAGTTGGTCAGCATTATTGACCTATAATCGGGATTTTATTGACGCGCTGCGGCAATCTGGCTGAGAAATCTGGCATATAGGTCAGCATTGCTGCCTTTTCATTCCTGCGACTGCACCGTAAAACGGCGCCGACACCACGCAGGGAGAGCAGCAAGATGGCTGGCCAAAAAATGCTGAAGTTCACGACCGTCAGCCGGGACATGCCGGAAAAGCGGCCGCCTGACCTGCGTCGTGAAGACTTTCACGAAATCTATGCAGACTATGCCACCGCCAAGGCAGAAGAGCAGGCCAGCCGTTGCAGCCAGTGCGGCGTCCCCTATTGCCAAACCCATTGCCCCCTGCACAACAACATCCCGGACTGGCTGCGGCTGACCGCCGAAGGCCGTCTGCAAGAAGCCTATGACCTGTCGCAGGCGACGAACACATTCCCCGAAATCTGTGGCCGCATCTGCCCGCAGGACCGCCTGTGTGAAGGCAACTGCGTGATCGAGCAGTCGGGCCATGGTACCGTCACCATCGGGTCGGTGGAAAAGTATCTGACCGACATGGCCTTTGCCGAAGGTTGGGTCAAACCGATCCGCCCGCCGGTCGAACGCAGTGAAAGCGTGGGCATCATCGGCGCGGGACCGGGCGGGCTGGCGGCGGCTGACATGCTGCGGCGTCAGGGCGTGCAGGTCACCATCTATGACCGCTATGACCGCGGCGGCGGTCTGATGACCTATGGCATCCCCGGTTTCAAACTGGAAAAGGATGTCGTGATGCAGCGCATCGCCCAATTGGAAGACGGCGGCGTGGAATTCGTCCTGAACTGCAATGTGGGCGAGGATCTGACCTTTGATGCGATCCGTGGCAAGCATGACGCGGTGCTGATCGCGACGGGTGTCTACAAGACCCGCGAACTGGACCACCCCGGCGGGACGGCCGACGGCATTGTGCGCGCGATTGATTATCTGACGGCATCGAACCGCGTCAGCTTTGGCGACGATGTGGCTGAATTCAACAGCGGCGAACTGAACGCTGCGGGCAAGAAGGTCGTCGTGATCGGCGGCGGCGACACGGCAATGGACTGTGTCCGCACCGCGATCCGGCAGGGTGCAACGTCGGTCAAGTGTCTGTACCGCCGTGACAAGACCAATATGCCCGGGTCGCAGCGCGAAGTGCAGAACGCGGAAGAAGAAGGTGTGGAATTCGTCTGGCTGTCCACCCCGCGGATGTTCGTTGACGATGCCACCAAACTGGACGCGACCGTGGACAGCGCGATTTCCGGGCCGCTGCGCGGCGTTGTCGTGGACCGGATGCGGCTGGGTCAGGCCGATGCCACAGGCCGGCAGTCGCCGGAACTGATCGAGGGCGCTCATTACGTCGAGGATGCCGATCTGGTCATCAAGGCGCTGGGATTTGAACCCGAAGACCTGCCGACGCTGTGGGGTGTGGCGGGTCTGGACGTGACGCGCTGGGGCACGGTCAAAGCCGATTTCAACACGGGCCGCACGTCGCTGGACGGTGTGTTTGCGGCAGGTGACATCGTGCGCGGTGCCAGCCTTGTGGTCTGGGCAATCCGTGACGGGCGCGATTGCGCGACGGCGATCCTGCAGTATCTGGCACAGTCCGACGCGGTGGCTGCGGAATGACGGCGCGGGCCGCCCTGCTGCTGGCCGCGCTGACACTTGGCACCCCGCTTGCGACGGGCGCTGCCCGGGCGACGGGAACCTTTGCCCTGCCGCAGGGCTGTGCGGCCTTTGTCACGATCCAAAGCCGCAGTTGTTCGGTCGAGCATCATTTCACCTGCGCGAGCGATGCCGACGGCATCAAGCGGCGGGTCAGTCTGGCGGAAGAGGGCATGACCTATCGGGGCAGCACCGACAGCGATGCGCAGTGGATGACCAGCTATTACCCCTATCCGGATCACACAGAAACACTGGAAGATGCGCCCGCCGACCCTGCGTCGCTGTCAGAGTTGCTGGAAAAGAGTGTGGATACCTATGATTTCAGAACCCTGTCGGACGAGGTCGGCACGACCCGTTATGTGGGCGAGGATCGTCTGACGGGCGATGTCGTGACCATCGACAATGTCACCCTGCAACAGACCGCCTATCAGATCACGGCCTATGGTCCCGACGGGTCAGAGTTGTGGTCGTCCAAGGGCAATGAATTCGTCAGCGCCGACTGGCGACTGTTCATCGGGGGCACCGGCACTGTCACCACCCCGGATGACAGTTATGAAAAGAATGACAGCCCGGTAGAATTCATCTTTCCGGGCGAACCCGGATACCTGTCCGCACATCCGAAATTCGATTGCGGTGCAGTCCTGTCTTTTGCCCCTGCCTTGACCCAAAAGGAGATTTCCAATGACAACCTATGATGAAAACTGGGTCGCCGCCGAAGAAGCGAAGCGGCAGTGGATGTCCGAAAACAGCCTGTACCGCGACGAGGATGAACATGCGTCCTGCGGCGT
>JBBREW010000412.1:0-2899 GCA_038225335.1 Rhodobacterales bacterium | reverse complement strand
TCGTGGTCTACAATATCCATGCCGCTGAATAAGTCGGAACGCGGATCGCTGCAATGTCGCTTTCGCGTGTCAAATGGCGTTTGTCGCCCCTTTGCCCCGGCCGGTGTCGCGTATCAGTGGATACGATCAGCGCGAAAGGTGCGCATATGACAGAAAGATTGACCAAGACACGACGGGCCCGGGGGGGCGGCGGTGCCGCACGGCGCGCGGAACGGACCGCCGTCAGCGTCGAGACAGCACCCTATATCACGCGCAACGTTCCCAACTACGAAGTGCTGTCCGAGGCCGCACTGGAGGTGATCGAGCGCAATGCCGACACGGTTCTGGCAGAGATCGGCGTAAATTTTGTCGACAACCCTGCAGCACTTGACCGCTGGCGCGCTGCCGGGGCAGAGGTCGAAGGCGAACGGGTGCGAATCCCGCGTGGTCTGGCCCGCAAGCTGTGCAGCACCGCCCCGCGCACCTATACCCAGCACGCCCGCAATCCGGACCGCAACGTGGTGATCGGCGGTGATACCCTTGTGCTGGCCCCTGTCTATGGACCGCCGTTCGTGCGCGATGCCGAAGGCGGCAGACGCTATGCCACGATGGCGGATTTCGAAAAATTCGTGAACCTGGGGTATATGTCGAAATGGCTGCACCATTCGGGCGGCACCGTCTGCGAACCCACGGATATCCCCGTGAACAAGCGGCATCTGGATATGCTGCTGGCGCATATGGTGTTGTCGGACAAGCCGTTCATGGGGTCGGTGACCGAACCCAGTCGCGCCCGCGACAGCGTCGAGATGTGCGAAATCCTGTTCGGTGCCGATTTCGTCCGCGATAACACGGTCATGACCTCGCTGATCAATATCAACAGCCCGCTGACATTCGATTCGATCATGATGGGCGCGCTGGAAGTGTTCGCAGAACACAATCAGGCCAGCATCATCAGCCCCTTTATCGTAGGCGGGGCCATGGCACCGGTGTCGGTGGCGGGCACTCTGGCGCAGGTTCTGGCCGAGGTTCTGGCCGGCGTGGCCTATTCGCAACTGGTGCGCCCCGGTGCGCCGGTGATCTTTGGCACCTTTGTCACCTCGATCGACATGAATTCCGGTGCGCCGACCTTTGGCACGCCAGAGGCCGCGCATATCACCTATGGGGCCGGGCAGTTGGCCCGGCGTCTGGGTCTGCCCTATCGCAGCGCCGGATCGTTCTGCGGATCGAAACTGCCCGATGCGCAGGCCGCCTATGAAACATCGAACAGCCTTCAGATGGGTCTGTTGTCCGGCGTCAACTTCATGCTGCACGCCTGCGGCTGGCTGGAAGGCGGGCTGGTTGCCAGTTTCGAAAAATTCGTGATGGACGCGGACCAGCTTGGCACCCTGCACCATTTTGCGCGCGGCGTCGATCTGAGTGAGGACGCGCAGGCAATGGACGCCATCGCGGAAGTGGGGCCCGGCGGACATTATCTGGGCTGCGCCCACACACAGGCCAATTTCAAGTCCGCCTTCTGGCGGTCGGACCTGTTCGACTACAAACCCTTCGAGACGTGGGACGAAGAAGGTGCGCGGGACACACAGGCTCTGGCCGCGATCCGCGTGAAAAAGATGATCGACACCTATGTGCAGCCGCCCCTTGATCCAGAGATAGAGGCGCGCCTGCGGGCCTATGTCGCTGATAAGAAGGCGTCGATGCCCGACAGTTTCATGTAGGCACAGGGCGCACCGCGCATTTGGTTTTACAGACCCGGTCTGGGGCGGGTGACCGCGTCCAGATCGCGTGATTCCGCCATGATCGCGGTCAGCAGGTCGATATGCTGAACGATGTCATAGGCCCGGTCCTGTTCCAGACGCATCGCATTGACCGCATGTTCCGCGTCCAGCAGCGCCATCAGCGTCGGCGCCGGACCTGCGGGTGACATATCCGGCAACAACCGCGCCAGATCACGGGTCCGGCGATAATGGTCGATCCCGAACCGGGCCGCGCGCACCAGCAGGCCGGGTCTTTTCAGCTGCATGACCGTGGATTGAAGCGTTTGCATCGGGGAAAACCTTTGTGCTGAGAATGTCTGCACATCGGTATTTCACAACTTTCAAGTGTGTTGCTGAAATCGAAACAATTCAGAACGGTGGCCATTCTGAAATTTAATCATTCATGACCAATGTATTACCAAGATACTAATTTTAACGAACGGTTAAATAGACAGCCCTAGATTGTCCGATGCGTGCAAGTCTGCGGGCTGCACGACAGGCGCGCCGATCGGGGCACTGGGAAAGGCCATGACAGTGACACAGTCGGACGCAAGCCAAGATGATTACCCGCGCTGGGTGCCGGATGCGGTGCGTCACTATCTGGCGCATACGGTCGGCGGCACGTCGATCCGGGCAATCGCGCGGCAGACGGCGGTGCATCCCTCCACGATCCTGCGCCAGATACGCGCCTGCGAGGCAAAGCGCGACGATCCATTGATCGATGCCGCCTTGCAGTCGTTGTCACCGGCAACCCATTCAATCTTTCATTCATCAATTTATCAAAAATCGTTAAAGGAAGGCTCTGCCATGCCGCACCTGAGTTCTGTCGCACATTCCGATTGCCCGTGGCGTATCACGCAGGCCCGCATCAATCGTGAATCCCTGCATATTCTGCGCCGTCTGTGTGAACCGGGCGCTGTCATGGCCGTGGCCCGCGACATGGACAGCGCCGTGATCGTGCGCGAAGACGGTCAGGGCGACACACTGCGCACAGCCGTGGTCGAAGCCGATATCGCGCAGGCCATCGCCTTGCAGAACTGGGTCTGCTGCGCTGACCCGGATGCGCGGATTGCGCGCTATCACATCACCGGCCTTGGCCGGACCGAACTGCGGCGGCTGACGGCGATGGATGAAAACCGGGCCAACGGTTTTACCGCGGGTGACGA
>JBBREW010000411.1:0-2903 GCA_038225335.1 Rhodobacterales bacterium | reverse complement strand
CCGGGATTCGGGCACATGATGACCAAGACAATGCTCAATCAGGAATGGAGCATGTCACTGGATCAGGCGATCGAGGCCGAGGCGCAGGCGCAAGCGATCTGCATGCAGACCGCGGACTTTCACCGGGCCTACGACGCCTTCGTGGCCAAGGCCAAACCGCTGTTCGAGGGCAACTGATGGCAGACCGCTCTTACCTCGACTGGCCCTTCCTTGACGCGCATCACCGCGATCATGCCATTGCGCTGGATGACTGGGCCGCGGATCTGCCCGCCATCGATCACGCCGACACCGATGCTGCCTGTCGCGATCTGGTGGCACGACTGGGCGATGCCGGCTGGCTGAACCATGCGGCCATCGACCCCGCCAATCCCGGCCGCCTGGATGTCCGGACCCTGTGCCTGACGCGTGAAACCCTTGCCCGCCACGACGGGCTGGCCGATTTCGCCTTTGCGATGCAGGGGCTTGGCACCGGGGCGTTGTCCTTGTTCGGATCACCGGCACAGCAGGCGGAATGGCTGCCGCTGACACGGGCAGGCAAGGCGATTTCCGCCTTTGCCCTGACAGAACCGCAGTCAGGATCCGATGTTGCCAATTCGACCATGACGGCACGCGACGACGGCGACCACTGGGTGCTGGACGGCGAGAAGACGTGGATATCAAATGGTGGTATCGCCGATGTCTACACCATATTCGCCCGGAGCGAGGACGCACCCGGCGCGCGCGGTCTGTCGGCCTTTGTGATGCCTGCTGACACGCCCGGTCTGGTGATCGCGGAACGACTGCATACGATCGCCCCACACCCCCTCGCCCGCCTGCGCTTTGACAGCGCGCGCATCCCAAAGTCCGCTTTGATTGGGGCGCCGGGACAGGGGTTCAAGATCGCCATGTCCGTCCTTGATGTGTTTCGCACCACCGTCGCAGCGGCAGCGCTGGGTTTTGCCCGGCGGGCGCTGGACGAAACCGTCAGCCGGGTCCAGTCGCGTCACGTGCAGGGCCGGCCTTTGGCCGACCTGCAGATGGTGCAGGGCCACATCAGCGATATGGCGCTGCGCGTCGATGCAGCGGCCTTGCTGGTCTACCGTGCCGCATGGACGAAGGACTCTGGCGCCCCCCGGGTCAGCCGGGAAGCAGCGATGGCCAAGCTGTTCGCGACCGACGAGGCGCAGAAGGTCATCGACGCTGCCGTGCAACTGCACGGCGGCGACGGTGTGAAATCCGGTGCCGTGGTTGAGCGGCTCTACCGGGATATCAGGGCGCTGCGTATCTATGAAGGCGCCTCTGACGTCCAGAAGATCATCATCGCGCGGCAAACGCTCGACGCTGCGCTTATGGCCTAGTTGCGCCAAAACGGGGCAAGCGATTGTGCCCCCTGCACAGGAAGTCCACAGACCCATGCATGTGCAATCCATCGACGATCTGCTTGGACCATCGGCCCATGTCGACACATTTACCCGCGACAACCTGCCGTCACCCGATCGCTGGCCCGATTTCCTGATGGATGGTTTTGCCTATCCGGACCGCATCAACGTCGGCGTAGAACTGACCGATGCCAATGTCGCGCGCGGCATGGGGGACCGCACGGCCCTGATCGGCAACGGCCGCCGCCGTACCTACAAGGAACTGTCCGACTGGACCAATCGGCTCGCCCACGCGATGGTCGAGGACCTGGGCATCAAGCCCGGCAACCGCGTGCTGATCCGGTCCGCCAACAACCCCGCGATGGTCGCATGCTGGCTCGCCGCCACAAAGGCGGGGGCCGTCGTGATCAACACCATGCCGATGTTCCGGGCCAAGGAGTTGGGCGAAATCATCGACAAGGCGGAAGTTGAATTTGCGCTGTGTGATACACGCCTGATGGACGAGATGGCGCTTTGCGCCAAGACCAGCCCGTTTCTAAAGACGGTCGTGGGATTTGATGGCACATCGAACCACGACGCAGAGCTTGATCGGCTGGCGCTGGAAAAGCCGGTGCAGTTCGACGCGGTGCCGACGGGGCGCGACGACGTCGCACTGCTCGGTTTCACCTCTGGCACCACCGGCAAGCCAAAAGCCACGATGCATTTCCACCGCGACATCCTGATGATCGCCGACGGTTATGCCAAGGAAATCTTGAAGGTGACTCCGGACGATATCTTTGTCGGATCGCCGCCGCTGGCGTTCACCTTCGGTCTGGGCGGGCTTGCCGTTTTTCCACTGCGTTTCGGGGCCGCCGCGACCCTGCTGGAAAACGCCTCGCCACCGAACATGATCGCGATCATTGAAAAGTTCCGGGCGACTGTGTCCTTTACCGCGCCGACGGCCTACCGCGTGATGCTGCGGGCGATGGACGACGGTGCCGACCTGTCATCCCTCCGGGCCGCCGTTTCTGCCGGTGAAACATTGCCTGCGCCGGTTTATCGGGAATGGATTGAAAAGACCGGCAAGCCAATGCTTGACGGGATCGGCGCGACCGAGATGCTACACATCTTCATCTCTAACCGGTTCGATGATCACCGTCCGGCCTGCACGGGCAAACCGGTCCGCGGATACGAAGCCCGCATTCTGAACGACGACGGAACCGAGGCACCGCGCGGTACGATCGGCCGGCTGGCGGTCCGCGGGCCGACCGGCTGCCGCTATTTGGCCGACGACCGTCAGGACGGCTACGTTGTGGACGGATGGAACGTGACCGGGGATGCTTTTGTCATGGACGACGACGGCTATCTGCATTTCGCCGCGCGCAACGACGATATGATCATTTCCGCTGGCTACAATATTGCCGGGCCAGAGGTCGAAGCATCCCTTTTGTCACATCCTGCCGTTGCAGAATGTGCTGTTGTCGGTCAGCCTGATGATGAACGTGGGTGCATCGTGGCGGCCCATGTCGTCCTCGGCGCAGGCGAAGTTGGGGACGAAGACATGGT
>JBBREW010000410.1:0-2907 GCA_038225335.1 Rhodobacterales bacterium | reverse complement strand
TATTGCCAGCTATTTCAATCACTTGAGGGGTGTGCTGGCTCCGACGGTAGGGATCGAACCTACGACCAATTGATTAACAGTCAACTGCTCTACCGCTGAGCTACGTCGGAAAACCTGTCGGGGCTATAGCAATCCGGTTGGGGCGCGTCCAGACCCATTTGCCGGGTTTTTTGACAAACTTGATGGGCGCAGCACTTTGCCTGTCCGGCCACCGGATCTGCGCACAGGGGCTGTGCTTTGGGTCCGGTGCGCTGCGGCTTTCGCCGGGCGTGTGGGCAGGGTAGGGTGCGCGTCCAACACTTGTGAAAGTCACCCCCATGGCCGCCATCGTCTGTGTCCGCAACCTGCGCAAAGCCTATACTTCCGGGTTCGAGGCGCTGAAAGGCGTCGACCTTGATATCGAGGAAGGCGAAATCCTTGCCTTGCTGGGGCCCAACGGCGCCGGCAAGACGACGCTGATCTCGACGATCTGCGGCATCAGCGTGCCGACCTCGGGCACGATCACGGTCGGGGGGCACGATACGATCCGCGACTACCGCGCCGCGCGCAGCCTGATCGGGCTGGTGCCGCAGGAAATCAACCTTGAACCCTTCGAGATGGTGCAGAACACGGTGCGGTTTTCGCGGGGCCTGTTCGGCAAGCCCCGCGACGATGCCCGCGTGGCTGCGATCCTGAAATCGCTGTCGCTGGACGACAAGGCGACAGCCAAGGTCAAGGAACTGTCCGGCGGCATGAAGCGGCGGGTGCTGATCGCCAAGGCGCTGGCTCATGAACCCCGGGTGCTGTTTCTGGACGAACCCAGCGCGGGCGTCGATGTCGAATTGCGGCGCGACATGTGGAATGTCGTGGCCGACCTGAAGGCGTTGGGTGTGACCATTATCCTGACCACCCACTATATCGAAGAGGCAGAGGCGATCGCCGACCGCGTGGGTGTGATCAGCAAAGGGCAGATCCTGCTGGTGCAGGACAAGGCCGAAATGATGGCGCAGATGGGCAAGAAACAGTTGCGCGTCGAACTGGCCGCACCCGCGCAGGCGATCCCTACCGCTTTGTCGGGCTATGCCCTGACGCTGGAGGATGGCGGCGCCACGCTGGTCTATACCTACGACACGCGCAAGGAACGGACCGGCATCCGCACCCTTCTCAATGACATGGCCGCGGCCGGGCTTCAGATGACCGACCTGCAAACACAGCAAAGCTCCCTCGAAGATATCTTTGTGGGTCTTGTGAAGGACAACGCATGAACCTGACCGCCATCAAATCCATCTACCGGTTCGAAATGGCCCGGTTCTTTCGCACGATCACGCAATCGCTGATCTCTCCGGTGTTGTCCACGTCGCTGTATTTCGTGGTGTTCGGGACGGCAATCGGCAGCCGGATCGAATCCATCGAAGGCGTCAGCTATGGTGCCTTCATCGTGCCGGGCCTGATCATGCTTAGTGTGATGACGCAGGCGACCAGCAACGCGAGCTTCGGGATCTATTTTCCGAAATTCATCGGGACGATCTATGAGCTTCTGTCAGCCCCGGTGAATTTCATCGAAATCACCATCGGCTATGTCGGAGCTGCGGCGACAAAGGCACTGTTCATCGGCACGGTGATCTTTATCACGGCCTTTGCCTTTGTCGACATTCAGGTGGCGCATCCGGTGTGGATGGTGGCGTTTCTGGTGATGACCTGCATCAGTTTCGCGCTGCTTGGCTTCATCATCGGGATCTGGGCCGGTAATTTCGAACAGTTACAACTGATCCCGCTGCTGATCATCACGCCTTTGGCGTTTCTGGGGGGATCGTTCTATTCCGTGACAATGTTGCCGCCGGTCTGGCAGACGATCACGATGTTCAATCCGGTGGTCTATCTGATTTCCGGGTTCCGCTGGGCGTTCTTCGGCACGGCAGATGTGCCGGTGGGGCTGTCGCTGCTGGCGATCAGCCTGTTCATGACCGCCTGTCTGGCCGCGATCTGGTGGATTTTCCGCACCGGCTGGCGCATCCGTCAGTAACACTTGTTCCGATGGCGGATGCAGCCTAAATCGGGGTCATGAAAATAAAAATCCCGTTCCTGAATCGTGACCCCGTCGTGAATGTCGTGCGCCTGCAAGGGGCGATCACCGCCGGTGGCCGGGGGCTGGATGATGCGTCGCTGGCCCCCGTGTTGCAAAAGGCGTTCACTCGCGGCAAGCCCCGCGCGGTGGCGCTGCAGATCAACTGTCCGGGCGGCAGTCCGGTGCAGTCTTCGCTGATCGCCGCCCGCATCCGCAGGCTGAGCGAGGAGCACGACGTCCCCGTCCACGCCTTTGTCGAGGATGTGGCGGCATCGGGGGGGTATTGGCTGGCCTGTGCCGCCGATGACATCCACGCGGATGTGGGGTCGCTGGTGGGATCCATCGGGGTCGTTTCCGCCGGGTTCGGGTTTCAGGACCTGATCGACCGCTACGGCGTCGAACGGCGGGTGCATACGGCGGGCACCTCGAAATCCATGCTTGACCCGTTCCGTGCCGAAAAGTCCGAAGACGTGCAAAAGCTGGAAGGCTGGCTGACCGATCTGCATGGTATCTTCATCGACTATGTCCGGTCGCGGCGCGGCGCACGGCTGTCCGACGACCCCGCGATTTTCACGGGCGAGGTCTGGATCGGGCGCAAGGCACAGGACAAGGGGCTGATCGACGGGATCGGGCATCTGATCCCGGTGATGAAGGCAGCCCACGGCGACGATGTCCGGTTCCGCCGTTATGGCCCGCGCCGGTCGCTGTTTGCCCGTCTGGGCGCGCGCATCGTGTCAGAGGCGGTGGGCACCGTGTCAGACCGCGCGGCCTTTGCCCGCTTTGGCCTTTGAATGCTGGTAAAAGCGGCGGCCCTGTTTCTTGTCTTCATCTTTGTCCTTGGACTGTTCGGGAAATGGCGGTTT
>JBBREW010000409.1:0-2909 GCA_038225335.1 Rhodobacterales bacterium | reverse complement strand
GCTGACTTTGAAATCCGCGTAGCGAACGTGTCATCGCTGTCGGGCGACGATT
Source organism: Rhodobacterales bacterium (assembly GCA_038225335.1). GTDB lineage: Bacteria > Pseudomonadota > Alphaproteobacteria > Rhodobacterales > Rhodobacteraceae > Loktanella. The sequence goes on along the minus strand of JBBREW010000409.1, from coordinate 2,857 downwards.
TCTGGTTCTGACCCGCAGGCGCGCACAGATTGTCGGGGCAGGGCGCTGCCCCGACAGGCCATTGCGGCGGGCCTGTGCGGCCCGTCCTAGCCGTTCCAGATGACACCACCCAGATCGGTCAGGTCATAGCCACCCAGATGGGCGGCCCGCCGGGCGAAACTGTCTGACCGGGCAAAGGCCAGCAGGGCCTGAAAGGGTGGTTCAAAATAGCTGCGCCGGGTCATGACCAGATCGAAACTTTCGTCGGTCACCAGCGGAAGAAACCCCAGATGACCGCTGGCCGCCCGCAGGCCAAGACCGCAATCCGCCTCGTCGGTTTCGATCAGGGCTGCAAGGTCGGCATGGGTGTCTGCCGGACGGTCGACGGTGTTGAAATCGGCGATCGACAGCCCCTGCGCTGCCAACAGCACATCAAGCAGCCTTTGCGATCCCGACCCTTCGGTCCGGGTGGCAAAACGCAGTCCACGCGTCGCCGCATCGCGCAGCCCGGTGATGCCCAATGGGTTGCCGGGGGCCGTGATAAGGCCTTGGGTGCGCCGCGCCCAATGGATCATGACATGGCTGTTTCCCGGCAGATGGGCCTGCACGGAGGTCAGGTTCCACCGGCCGCTTTCGGGGTCCAGCAGGTGACAGCCGGTCATGGTTGCAAGGCCCGCTGCCAGATCCATCAGACCATGCACCGACCCCCGCGCCAGAACCGCAAGCCCGCTGCCCGACTGGCGCAGGGCCCATTCCAGCAGTGGGTCGTTCGACCCCGCATAGATCGGCGGGGCAGGCGCAATGCCGGAACCGGGCAGTTCGGTCTGCGCCTCTAGCCAGGCATCAATCAGTCGACGCGGGAAAAGCAGCTTGCCGGTGGCGCGGTTGAACGGGATCGCCTGACGCGCCACCATATCATAAAGCGTGCGTTCCTTGATCCGCAGATACTGCGCCACCTCTGCGGTTGTCATCATCGGTGACAAAAGGTCCCGCGTGACGGTGTTTTCCTGCGGTGCATTACGGGTGCCGTCCTGCATATAAATGCAAACTCCTGCAAGAATTACATGTTTGTGTTTTACAGAATTTACTGGTGATCTCCAGCAAGTTTTGTAGGGGTTACCATGGACAACCCTTTTGCGGTTGCGCTGACGCTGATTGCCGGTGGCGATCCTGCGCTGATGCAGATTATCGGGCTCAGTTTGCGTGTCACACTCACGGCGGTTCTGATCGCCTGCGCGGTGGGCCTGCCTTTGGGTGCGGCACTGGCCTTGGCGCGGTTTCCGGGCCGGGGCGTGGTGATCGTGATCTTCAACGCGCTGATGGGATTGCCGCCGGTTGTCGCGGGGCTGGTCGTCTATCTGATGCTGTCGCGGTCCGGGCCCTTGGGGTCGTTGTCGCTGTTGTTCACGCCAACTGCGATGATTGTCGCCCAGACCGTGCTGATCCTGCCCATCGTGCTGTCACTGACCCGATCGGTGGTCGAAGACCTGTGGGCCGAATACCGCGAACAGTTGCGCAGTCTGGGTGCGGGCCGCCTGCGGGCGGTGCCGACGCTGTTGTGGGATGGGCGGGTGTCGCTGTTGACCGGGGTGCTGGCCGGGTTCGGCAGGGCAAGCGCAGAGGTCGGCGCGGTCCTGATCGTGGGCGGCAATATCGCAGGGCAGACCCGCACCATGACCACCGCGATCACGCTGGAAACCGCGCGGGGACAGTTGGGTCTGGCCATCGCGCTGGGGATTATCCTGATGACGCTGACGCTGACGCTGAACGCGGCCGCCTGGGGTGCGGGCCAATGGGCGCGGGAGAGGTTGGGATGAAAGTCGCGCGCGATTTGACCCCGGACATTCTGCCGTTGCAGCTTGACGCGGTCAGCTATGTGGTGGGCGGCACGGCGCTGTTGTCGGACATTACGCTGGGGATCAGGGCCGGACGCAGGCTGGTCGTGATGGGCGCGAACGGCGCGGGCAAGACCCTGCTGTTACGGCTGTGCCACGGTTTGATCGACCCCACGACAGGGCGCAGGATCTGGGCCGACGGGTCCGACAGGGCCACAGGGCAGGCCATGGTGTTCCAGCGTCCGGTCCTGTTACGCCGGTCGGTGGCGGCGAACCTTGACTATCCGCTGGCGCTGCGCGGCGTTGCCCGCGCGGCGCGGCGGTTGACTGTTGCGCGCACGCTGGACCGCTTTGGTCTGACGCCGCTGGCCGGTCGCCCCGCGCGGTTGTTGTCGGGGGGCGAACAGCAACGTCTGGCGTTGGCGCGGGCCTGGGCGGTCAAGCCGCAGGTTCTCTTTTTGGACGAGCCGTCGGCGGCGCTGGACCCGTCCGCGACCCGCACCATCGAGGAGATGATTACAGCGTTTTCAGCCGAAGGCATCACGATCGTGATGACCACCCACAACATCGGTCAGGCGCGGCGGTTGGCGCAGGACGTGGCGTTTCTGCATCGCGGCAAACTGATTGATCATTGCAGCGCGGACGCCTTTTTTGCCGGTCCGCCCTCGCCACTGGCGCGCGCCTTTCTGGCGGGCGATCTGATCTGGTAGCCAAGGAGAGACTGACCATGACCCATCACCGCCGTGCCGTTCTGCTGGGCCTTGCAACGGCGCTTGGCCTGCTGGCCGCCATGCCTGCGCGCGCGCAGGACTTCATCACGGTGGCATCCACCACGTCGACGGAAAATTCCGGGCTGTTCGATCATATCCTGCCGCTGTTTCGCAACACGACAGGCATCGACGTGCGCGTGGTGTCGCTGGGCACCGGTCAGGCGTTGGAAACCGGGCGGCGGGGGGATGCGGACGTGGTCTTTGTCCATGCCCGCGCGCAGGAAGACGCCTTTGTGGCAATGGGATATGGCCTTCAGCGCCATGATGTCATGT
>JBBREW010000408.1:0-2913 GCA_038225335.1 Rhodobacterales bacterium | reverse complement strand
TAGGCGTCATAGAGCGCCGCAGAGGTGGGCAGCAACCCTTGGGCCGCATTGCCGGGACCGGCATAGATTTCCTTCACGATCTCGCCGCACAGGGCGGCCTTTTCGGGATCGTCGGACAAGGCCGCGATGGTCCAGCCACCGGTGCCTGTGGCGCGCTCGTCGGCACTCGGCCCCGGCAGTTCGGACACCGCCCAATGGGCGAATTCATCGGCGGACAAGGTGGTGCGCAACTGGCCGTACTGCCAGTTCCCGCCCACGAACATCGCCGCCGATCCTGCTGCTGCTGCCGCGTTGAAGGAATCGTAATCGGTGATGGATGTGACCCGCGCGGGTGTTGCACCGCTGGTCACCAGATCCTGATAATACCGCACCGCCGTCAGGAATTTCTCGCGGTTTTCGCCGGTCGCAAAGACCGGCGCGCCGCTGTCGTCCACCAGCGTGCCGCCCAGCGCCCAGTAATTCGCCAGCCAGTCGAACGCGGTGCCTTCCCAACGCCCACCATTCACCAGCAGACCTTCTGATCCGGCCTCTACGGCGGCAAGGGCTGCGGTTTTCACCTCTTCCCACGTCTGGGGCGCATCGGGCACGATCCGGGTGTCGCGGTACAGCACGCGCAGATCGGTGAACCACCACCACGCCAGCACGTCACCCTGCGCGTCCAGCACGGCTTCGCGCACAAAGGGGAACAGGTCCGCCACATCCGCATCGGAAAAGACCGCGTTCATCGGCTTCAGGACACCGGTGTCCTTGAACAGGGCCAACTGGCTGGAATCGATCATCGCGCAATCCGGCCCGCGTCCCGCCTGTGCCTGCTGCAACAGTCGCGCCTGTTCCTGACCGATGTTTCCGGTCTGCAACTGCGTTTCGATCTTCCAGTCGGGACGGTCGCGGATGAATGCGGTGAACAGCTCTTCGAACGCCGTGCGCGTGGCGGCGTCCGTTGAATAAAGGTCATAGGATGTCAGACTGAACGCCAGCGTATTGGGCGCATCCGCCAGACCGACCCGGTTGCGGGTGACAAGGTCATCCTGTGCCTGCGTCATCACCGGTGCCGCGGCGAGTGCCGCCGCCAATGCCATCAATTTCATCCTGAATCACTCCTGCTGGTTAAATGTTAATCTGTCTCTTCGAATACGGACGTCAACAGCGCCCGCATGTCCTGCATCGGCATCACCGGTCCTGCGGGGTCCGGGCGCATCCCGGGCACGAACAGGTCCGCAGGCAGACGCGCCAGCACCGCCGGATCGTCGCTGATAATATGGACGGGCACATCAGGCGACGCCCCCTGCCCGGTCAGCAAGGGGGCCGGCTGATGATCGCCCAGCACGACAAACAGCGCGCCGTCACCAGACCGTGCCACGTATTCACCCATGATCTGCAAGGCGTAATCAAGCGATTTCGCGTATTGCGACCGGATCGTGTCCGGGTTCGACCAGACGATGCGCGGCGTGTCACCCTGTCGGCGGGTGCCGTCGAAGATCGACCCGTCGCCCACCGCGTCCCACGGCACGATATCCGGCAGCGGGGTCCATGGCGCATGAGAGGTGATCAAGGCCACCTCGATCATGTCCGGTCCGGGGCCGCGCAATTTGGCGTCCACCGCCGACCATGTGTATTGATCGGGCATCGTCACCCATTCAAAGGGCTGTCCGGCATAATCCAGCCCGGCCGCATCAAGGGTGATGTCATAGCCATACCAAGCCGCCTCTGGCCAATCGAGGGTGATCGCGGGCATCGCCGCCCCGGTCCGCCAACCCGCCGCACCGAAAAGCCGGTTGAGGGAGACACGCCGCGAGGTCATCAAGCGGTCATAGCGGATCTGGCTGTCCACCCACAGGCCCGACAACAGCGTGCCATGGCTCAGCCAGCTTTGCCCGCCGCGGGTGGGGGCCGCCAGCCAACCGCTGCGCACCCCCCAGCCTGCGGTGTCCAGCTCTTCCATGACGGCATCCAGCCGTGGCAGGGCGGTGACGGCAAAATCCGGGTCCTCGATAAATGACCGGCCATAGGATTCGACAAAGGCCACAATCACATCCCGGTCGCCCAATGCGGCAAAGCGGGGCGCGGGCAATGGCGTTTCGGTCAGCGCACCGGTAAAATCCGCAAGCTCTGCCACGCCGTCCGACATGCGCCCGATCTGCGCTGTGACAATGGGCGTGATCCACATGGGCGTCCAGCCCGGGCTGACGGCGGCGGCCACGCAGGCCAACAGGGTCACACCCACCGCAGACAGGCGCACAGGCCAGCCCACCCGCGGCAAGCGCGACAATCCCGCCCACAACAACACAGCCAGCGCCAGCACCGCCAACAGCACGACGGCGACCCCCGCCAAGGCCTGACCGTGCCCGATGCTGGATGCCAGCAGCGACCAGCCAGAGGTCAGCAGATGCAGGTCCAGCAGCGGGTTGAACGAACGGCTGAAGGCCGTATAGGTGCCAAGGTCTGCCGCGCGCAGCACCACCAGTGCCACCGCCCCCAGCACCACCAGACCCCGCAACAGGGCAAAAGGCAGCAGCACCAGCACCAGCAGGATGATCGGCAGTTCCCACGCGGGTTGCAGCCAGCGGGCCACGGTCAGCCCGGCGGGATGCGACGGCATCACAAGGATGCCGTGCAGCAGGACGATCCCCAGCGCCAGCAGCGCGCCATTGGCGATGCGGCGGCGCGTCAATGCACCCCCTCCGGTCGCGGGATCGGTGCCGCTTGGGGTTGCGGGCCCCGTCCCTGCGGCCCCCGACCCTGCGGCCAGAGCAGCAGCGGTAACGCGGGCAAGGCGGCAATCAGCATGACCACACCGAACACAATGCCCGCCGCCACTGCTGCTGCCGCCGACGCGCCCGCCACCGGAAACAGGATCGCCGCCGCCCCTTCGCGCCAGCCCCAGCCCGCCACCGACAGCGGGATCAGCATGGC
>JBBREW010000407.1:0-2916 GCA_038225335.1 Rhodobacterales bacterium | reverse complement strand
CGTTGGCACCGCCGCCGCCTGGGCCAGCCTGCGCCCCGCCACCAGTCTGCAGATTGATTTCGAGATTGATTTTACCGATGCCGCCATCGGTCACCAGCACAAGACGCTGAACATGGCGAACGGCAGTTTCGTGCGCGAATTATGCGACAGCCGGACGTTCTGCCGCAACGCCGATGTCGATGCCATGCGCAGCCGTGGGTTGGCGCTTGGCGGAACACTGGCGAATGCGGTTGTCGTGGACGGTGACCGGGTGCTGACCCCCGGCGGCCTTCGCCACCCGGACGAGGCAGTGCGCCACAAGATGCTGGATGCGCTGGGTGATCTTTACACTGCAGGATTGCCGCTGATCGGGCGTTATACGGGCTACAAGGCGGGTCACAACCTGACCAATGCCCTGCTGCGCGCCTTGTTTGCCGCACCCGACCGCTGGCGCTATGTCACCTGCGACGCGCAGATCGCGGCGCGCCTGCCCGGTGTCGGCGTGTCTGTCGCGGATCTGCACGCTGTCGCCTGACCTCGGATCGGCTGCATTGCCTCACATCCCGAACAGCGTGGTCAAAAGGCATTTTGCCCCCGTTTGTTTTCTGCTAGACCCGCGAACAACAGGGGCCACGATGGTCCCGGACGGCAGAATACGCGGGGACTTCGCATGTCAGGCAGCTTGATCGGCACAGGTGCGCGCGCACGGTTTGGCATGGTGCTGGCGCTTGGCCTGCTGGCGGGATGCGGTGCTTTCAACCCGCGTACCCCCGGCGCGCTGGATGAACTGACCGCCCAGCAGATCTATCAGCAAGGCGAGGTCGAGGTCGAAACCGGTGATGCCGGCGATGCGGCCTTTTACTTCGGAGAAATCGAGCGTCTCTATCCCTATTCCGAATGGGCGCAGCGGGCCTTGATCATGCAGGCCTATGCCTATCACAAGGATCGCGACTATCCCAACAGCCGCGCCGCCGCCCAACGCTATATCGACTTTTATCCGGCAGAGGATGATACCGCCTATGCGCAGTATCTGCTGGCGCTGTCCTATTACGACCAGATCGACGATGTGGGCCGCGATCAGGGTCTGACGTTTCAGGCCCTGCAGGCGCTGCGCGCGGTGATCGAGGTGTATCCGGATTCCGAATATGCCCGCGCGTCGGTGCAGAAATTCGATCTGGCTTTTGACCATCTCGCCGCCAAAGAGATGGAGGTCGGGCGCTATTATCTGAAGCGCAAGAATTACGCTTCTGCGGTCAGCCGGTTCCGGGTGGTTGTCGAACAGTTCCAGACCACGACCCATACACCAGAGGCGCTGCACCGTCTGGTCGAATCCTATCTGTCCCTCGGTCTGACGGACGAGGCACAGACCGCCGGTGCCATTCTGGGCACCAATTACCCGGCGACGGACTGGTATCAGGACAGCTTTGCCCTGTTGACCGGGCGCGGCTTGCAACCCCGGTCTGCGGGCGACAACTGGCTGTCGTCGATCTACCGGCAGGTCTTGCGCGGCGAATGGCTGTAATCGCGGGCGCTCACGGCCCGCAGGGATAAACTGATGCTTCGCGCACTTGAAATTCGTGACATGCTGATCATTGATCGGCTTTCCCTTGGATTCCAGCCGGGACTGAACGTGCTGACCGGGGAAACCGGGGCGGGCAAATCCATTCTGCTGGACAGTCTTGGGTTTGTGCTGGGGTGGCGGGGCCGGGCCGAACTGGTGCGCCAAGGTGCTGATCAAGGCGAGGTGACAGCAGAATTCGATCTGAGCGTCGATCACCCCGCCCGCGCCGTGCTGGCGGATGCGGGGTTACCCAGTGATGACACGCTGATCCTGCGCCGGGTCAATGCCCGCGACGGGCGCAAGACCGCATGGGTCAATGACCGCCGTGTGAGCGGAGAGGTTCTGCGTGCCCTGTCTGACACATTGGTCGAACTGCACGGCCAGCACGATGACCGGGGCCTGCTGAACCCGCGGGGTCACCGTGACATGCTGGACACCTATGCCAATGCCGCGACCGCGCTGGACCGGACCCGTGCGGCGTGGCAGGCGCTGGGACAGGCACGCAAGGCCCTTTACGCAGCAGAGGCCCGCGTCGCCGAAGTGCGTCAGGAAGAAGACTATCTGCGCCACGCCACGGCAGAGCTGGATGCCATCATGCCCGAACCGGGCGAGGAAGGGCTGCTGGACACCGCCCGGCGCACCATGCAGGCCGCCGAAAAGATCAAGACCGATGTGGCCCGCGCCGCCGATGCGCTGGGATTGCAGGGCGCCGAAGGGCAGATGTCCGACGCTGTCCGCTGGCTTGGCGGTGCTGCTGACCGGGCCGACGGACGGCTGGACAGCCCGCTTGCCGCGATCGAACGCGCGATGCTGGAACTGGATGCGGCCCAACAGGGCGTGGCCGACGCCCTTGATGCCCTGACCTTCGATCCCAGAGAGTTGGAGCAGACCGAGGAGCGGTTGTTCGCGATTCGGGGTCTGGCCCGCAAACACGGCGTTCTGGCCGATGATCTGGGCGATTTTGCCAATGACCTGCGCGCCCGTCTGACCTTGCTAGACAATTCCGAACGCGGTCTGGCGGACCTGCAACAGGCCGAAGAGGCAGCTCTTGCTGCCTATGACGCCGCCGCCGCCGCGCTGTCCGATATGCGCACCACGGCGGCCGTGCGGCTGGACGCCGCCATGTCTGCCGAACTGACCCCGCTGAAAATGGAACGCGCGGTCTTTGCCACGGTCGTGACGCCGGGTGCTGCGGGGCCGGACGGGCGTGACGATGTGTCATTCACCGTGGCCACCAACCCCGGCGCACCGCCGGGGCCACTGAACAAGATCGCATCGGGCGGCGAATTGTCCCGCTTTCTGCTGGCGCTGAAGGTGTCGCTGTCGCAGGCGGGACAAGGCGGCGTCACGATGATCTTTGACGAAATCGACCGGGG
>JBBREW010000406.1:0-2917 GCA_038225335.1 Rhodobacterales bacterium | reverse complement strand
CACCCCAGGACAGGCTGCGCGCCTGTGATCTTGGACCCCATATCGACGTGCTGGAACAGTTGCTGGACGACGACGGGTGCGAACAACCGTTTCTGACCGCTCACGACAGGTCCGCCGCAGTCCCGGCAGAGGTCGCCATTCTGTAGCACTGAGCTGTGCGAAAAAAGGCTGTTCTCTACCTCAGGCCCGCCCGAGACCTTCCCGACCTGCGTGTCAGCCATAGGCACCCGCGACCTGCCGGATCAGGTCGATCACGCGCGCCTGCGCTGTGGTCGGCAACCAGTCCGTGCGGGTCGTTATGCCGATGGGCCGTCCGGGCCAGTTGATGGCAACATCAAGGGCGGTCAGCGCACCCGTGGCGATTTCCGCTGCGGCCTGCCCGGACGACACGCAGCCCAGATGCACGTTGTCCTGCAACAGGCCCCGCATCAACAACACGGACCCCGTCTCGACGATGGGTGTGGGGGGCAGGACGTGTGCCAACTGCGCCTCGCACTGATCGCGGGCCGGTGTGCCGCGCCGGGCCATGACCCATGGAAACCCCGCCAATGCGGCGACCGGCAACCGACCGCGCCCCACCAAGGGGTGCAAGGGTCCCGCCACTATCGCAAGGCTGTCGTGATAGAGCCGGTCCTGCACGACATCATGGATCGGCAGCGGGTCGCGCATCGCACCGATGATGACATCAATGTCGCCGCGCCGCAGACCCGCCAGCAGTTCATCATAGGTGCCGTCGATCACCGTGACGGGCTGCGTGCCGCCCTGCGCGCGGAACTGCGACAGCGCGCCGGGCAACAGCGCCGATCGCGACAGGGGCAAGGCACCGATCACGATACGCCCGGCCACACGCCCGTCCAGATCCGCCAGATCGGCCGCCGCCTGATCCAGTTCAGCAAAGGCCAACCGGGCCGCCAGACCAAGGCTGCGCGCCACGCGGGTGGCGGTAATGCCTTGCGGCAGTCGGTCGAAAAGGCGGCGTCCCGCGTCGGATTCCAGCACGGCCACGGCGCGGTGAACTGTCGGCTGGGCCAACCCCAGACGCCGGGCGGCGAGGGTGAAGTTTCCCGTTTCGGCCACCGCCGACAGGGCATGCAACTGCGCCGTCGTCGCCGTCCGCACAAGCCTGGGGGCCGCATCGGCCAAGGCAGGGTCGATGCGGCCCAGGGCTCGCCGCACGCGCCGGATCAACACCTGACCGCGCGGCGTTGCATGCACACCCCGCCGGGTCCGGTCGAACAAGGCACCACCCGCTGCGGCCTCCAGCTTGTGCAGGGCCTGTGTGACAGCAGGCTGGGACACGGCACAGATCTGCGCCGCCTGTGTCACCGACCCGGTATCCGCCACCGCCAGCAGAACGCGCAGATGCCGCAGGCTCGACCGGTTCACAACCGGCGCAGCAGGGCGTCAGACCGGCCTGCCAGATCGCCGTCCGGTCCCGGCGGCGTGTCGGTCGCCCCGATCCTGTCCTGCCAGTCCACCGTGGCCTGCGTCATGATGTTTGACAGACCAAGGGCCGCAACCGTCGCTGCGGCTTCGCGCATCTCGGCGGCACGCCGGGTGCCATGCACCATCATCCGCTCCAGATGATAGGCCCCGCGCCGGTGCCAGTCCGCCCCCGGATCGGCAACATCAAGCGACGCGATGACCGCATCCGCAACCCCGGCGCGGTGGGCGGCAAGGAAACATTCGGCCGACAGCGCCTCGATCCCCTTGATCATGACGGACCGCAGCATCTTGATCATCGACGCCTGACCGACCGTGTCGCCCACGATGGTCGGACGCATGTCCAGCGCCCGCAGCCGGGCCACCGCCGCCGCCGCATCCGGCCCGGACACCGACAGCGGCGCATGGTGGCCTTTGGGATGGACCGGGGCCATGACCGCCACATCGACATACCGCCCCCCCGCCGCCGTGACGACAGCGGCGGCCGCGCGTTTCGTGTCTGGCGCACATGAATTGCCATCCAGCCAAAGGGCATTGGGGGTTATGAACGCGGCAGCGGCGCGGGCCGCCGGCAGGGCCTGATCGGCTGTGACAAGGCTGAAAATGACATCTGCGCCGCCCACGGCATCCTGCGGCGACATGGCCCCCTTCACCCGGTGGCGGGCATAGCGGGCCTGCAAGGCGTCGCGGGTGTCGCCCGATTCCACCAGCGTATCGAAGGCACTGACCTGTGCGGGGCGCAACGCACCCCAACCCGTCAGAAACGCGGTTGCGGCCTCTCCGAACCCGAGGAAGGCGATGTGATCGGTCATGGCATCCTTTTCAACCTTTGGATCTGGCAGGGGTAACACTTGGTTGCGCCGATCCTAGGTCAGGTTTTGCTGATGGGCCAGTCGCTATAGCAAATGCTTATCCTGCGGCACGGCTTTCTAATTGGGCGGGGTCCGCCAGCCCTGCTAGAACCACCCCACACCGCGACAGGAGTGACCATGTCCGAAACCCGTTCCGCCCTTGTCATATCCGCCCATGCCGCCGATTTCGTCTGGCGCTGCGGCGGGGCTATCGCCCTGCATGCGGCCCAAGGCTGCAATGTCACGGTGCTATGCCTGTCCTACGGCGAACGCGGTGAAAGCGCCAAGTTGTGGAAACAGGACGGCATGACCCTGCAAAAGGTCAAGGACGCCCGCCACGCAGAGGCAGAGGCCGCAGCAGAGGCCCTGGGTGTGCATGATCTGGTGACGCTGGACATGGGGGATTACCCGCTGGATTTCACCCGCGCCAACAAAGACCGGATCGTCGATGTGATCCGCCGCGTCCAGCCCGCCTTCATGCTGAGTCATTCCGCTTATGACCCCTATAACACTGATCACATGAATACGACGCAGGCCGTGCTGGAATGCCGGATGATCGGACAGGCCTGGGGTCACAACCCGGGAGAGACGGTGCTGGGCGCGCCGCAGGTCTATCTGTTCGA
>JBBREW010000405.1:0-2930 GCA_038225335.1 Rhodobacterales bacterium | reverse complement strand
CGTCGCGGCCAGAATGGATCATGCCCTTGATTTCGCAACGCTAGGTTTCCCTTATCGGTTCCGCAGGAAATGGGCAAATCTGACGCAAGGTCCGGTCAAGGTTGGCTGACCGTCACACCGGGCACAGGGCGCAGACCCTGTGGCGTGGCGGGGAACAGAATGGGATCAGGCGGCGTTGCGACCTGAATGTGTGACGCCTTGCGGTGGGTCCGAACGACCTGTCGCAGGCAACCAATACCCCGTCATCCCAGCGGCACAGGCCGTATTCGGTGACGCTTAACCTTTATCCTGAAACAGGACTTCTTATGCCAAAGACCACATCGCTGCCCGCCGACACCAGATATCAGACAGCCCGGTGGGCGCGGGTTCTGTTGGTCTTGCTTGGATTGATCGTGGGTGGCATCGGCCTTGCCTCCGCATGGTTCGGGCTGCAGCTCGTGTGGGTGGGGGGCACGTGGTATTACCTGCTGGCGGGGGTCGCGCTGGCCCTTGCGGGACTGGCCTTGATCGCGGGCCAGCATATTGCAGGCGTGCGGGTGCAGGGGCTGGTCGTCGTCGCAACGCTGATCTGGTCGCTGTGGGAAATCGCGGCCAAGGGGTTCCTGCCTGCATGGGGCGCTGATCTGGGCGCCCGCGTGGGGGTGCTGGCTGCCTTGTTCATCGCCACGGCGCTGATCCGGCTGATGGGGACACCCCCTGCGCCCCATGCCCCCAATGCCCGGCGCTATGCGCTGGGCGGGGTCGCCGTTCTGGCGGTGGGTGCAATTGCCATGGTTGCGGTCCTGTGGGAACGGCCCGTTGCGGCATCCGCGGTGGCGGATGGGGCGGTGGGGTCAGGTGCCGGGATCGGTCATGGGGCGGACGACTGGCTGGCCTTTGGCGGATCGCCGTTGGCACACCGGTTCACACCGGCCAGTGCGATCACGACCGCGAACGTGGCTGATCTGTCCGAGGCGTGGCGGTTTCAGACCGGCGATCTGTCGCCCTCGGACCGGGTGTTCTTCTCTGCCCAGAATACGCCCGTTCTGGCGGGTGGGCGGCTGTTCGTGTGTTCCCCCAGCAACCGTGTATTTGCCCTGAACCCCGGCACCGGGGAACAGCTGTGGGCCTATGATCCCCAGATGCTGGCAGAGGATATGGAATCGCTGTTTTCCGTGGCGTGTCGCGGGGTTGGCTATTTTGACACCCAGCTGGCCACGACACCGCTGCCCGGGGCCGAGGCCGTCTGTGAGGAACGTGTCTATGTCACAACCGTGGCCAGCGACCTGACGGCACTGGACGCGGCGACTGGCCTGCCCTGTGGCGGGTTCGGCACCGACGGCACGGTGGATCTGGCGGAAAACATGGACCTGCAAGAGATCGGCTTTGCCTCTTCCACATCCGGGGTGACGGTCGTGGGCGACGCATTGATCGTCGGTCAGCAGGTCAGCGACAACCAGCGCCGCGATGCGCCGTCCGGTGTCGTGCGGGCCTATGATGCGATCACGGGGGATCTGCGCTGGGCGTGGGATGCCAAATTGCAGGGCCGCGCGCAGGACCCCTTGGCCCCGGGAGAGGTTTATCCGCGCGGCACGCCGAACGTCTGGAACATCATTTCCGGCGATCCAGAGGCGAACATCGTCTATCTGGGCACCGGCAATTCCGCAAATGACCATTTCGGCGGCGACCGCACGGCAGAAGAGGATGAATTCACCGCCGCTGTCGTGGCCGTCGATGCCACCACCGGCGACACGATCTGGAGCTATGCCACGGTGATCCACGATGTCTGGGATTACGACATCGGCGCACAACCGATCGTCGGCAATCTCGCCGTCGATGGCGCTGCTGAACGCCGGGTTGTCATTCAGGGCACAAAGACCGGGTCGCTGTTCGTGCTGGACGCGGCCACCGGTGAACCCGTCACCCCGATCGAAATGAAGCCCGCGCCGCAGGACGGTCTGCCCGGCGAACGCCTGAGCCCCGACCAGCCGCAGTCGGTCTTTTATCCCAATCTGTCCGGGATTCCCGGCCCCGACCCGGAGGTGCTGAATGCCAGCCACACCTTTGGCTTGACGCCGGTCGATGCCGCCATGTGCCGTCTGGAATTCGAAAGGATGCGCTACGACGGCATGTATACCCCCCCGATCGAGGGCACGATGCTGCTGTTCCCCGGCACCATCGGCGGGATGAACTGGGGCGGGTTGGGGTTCGACGAGGAACGCGGGATTCTGGTCACCAACCATTCGCGCCTGCCCAATATCGTCCGCATGATCCCCCGGGCAGAGGTGGACGATCTGCCCGTCGGCATGGGTGGCGCGCGTCCGGACCAAGAGGTCGCGCCGCACTACCTGTCGCCTTGGGGCGTTGACCGGCCCATCTGGCTGTCGCCGCTGGAGGTGCCCTGCATCGCGCCGCCGTGGGGTATCGTCGCTGCCACCGACATGCGGACCGGTGATCTGCTGTGGTCGCAACCTTTGGGCACCGGATTCGACAGCGGCCCGTTCGGTTTGCCGACCTTTCTGAAAGTGCCGATTGGCACCGCAAATATCGGCGGTCCGTTGATGACGGCAACGGGCCTGACGTTCATCGCCGCCGCACAGGACAACTGGCTGCGCGCGTTTCAGACGACAACCGGGCGGCTGTTGTGGGAAGGCCGCCTGCCCGCAGGCGGTCAGGCATCGCCCATGAGTTATGAATTCGAAGGCCGCCAATATGTCGTGATGACCGCCACGGGTCACCAACGGCTGACCACCACGACAGGCGATTACGTCGTGGCCTTTGCCTTGCCGGATTGACCCGGGCAGGGGGCCGGTCCTGCGGGCTGGCCCCCGTCAAAGCTGCGGCACAGACCTAGAGCACGGCACCGATCTGCCACGGCACGAACTCTGCCCCGCCAAACCCAAGCTCTTCGCTTTTGGTGCGGGTGCCGCTGGCGGTGGCGATCAGGGCCT
>JBBREW010000404.1:0-2932 GCA_038225335.1 Rhodobacterales bacterium | reverse complement strand
TCCGCCGCACCGCAAGCCACACGCGGAGTAAGTGCTGCAGCGATATTGCCCCCGATGCGCGCCTTTACCGAATCCCGCGTTGTCCCCGTCACCCGCGGCAACCCGGAAATGGCCGAAGATTTCCTGGATCTGACCTTTCGTCTGGAAAGCGGGCGCGTCATCGCGGCCATGTCCCGGTTTGAAGGGCCCATCGCCGTCCGGGTGGCCCCCGGTGCGCCGGCATCCCTGCCCGGCGATCTAAACACGCTGCTGGCGCGCCTGCGGGCCGAAGCCTCCATTGACATCAACCGCACCGACGCGCCCGACGCGCAGATCATTGTCGCGGCCATACCCCAGCGCACCTTGCAGCGCGCCGTGCCGAACGCCGCCTGTTTCGTCGTGCCGGGGGTGCAAAGCTGGGAAGAATTCCTGCAACGCCGCAACACGGCTGTCGTGGACTGGGCGATCCTGCGCGAACGCACACGCGCCACGATCTTTGTTCCTGCTGATGCCGCACCGCAGGAAATCCGTGACTGCCTGCACGAAGAGCTTGCTCAGGCCTTGGGGCCGCTGAACGATCTGTACCGCCTGCCCGATTCGGTTTTTAACGACGACAACATCCATGCGGTGCTGACCGGGTTCGACATGCTGATGCTGCGCGCCACCTATGCGCCTGAATTGCGCAACGGCATGACGCGCCAAGAGGCGGCGGTTGTGATCGGTCCCGTGCTGGACCGCCTGAACCCCGCCGGGCGCCGTAGCGAGATGGTGTCTTTTCCCGACACCTCGCGCGACTGGATCGACGCGATGGAGCTTGCACTGATGGACGGATCAAGCCCCGGTGTGCGGCGCCAGTCTGTCAACCGCGCCGTGCAGATCGCCCAGCAATTGCGGTATGGCGGGGCCAGAGCAGGGTTTTCCTATTACGCGCTTGGCCGCTTGCAGGTCGGCTATAATGCGAATGCCGCGCGACAGGCGTTCGATGCGGCGGATCAGGTCTATAACACCTCTGCCAGCATGCAGATTCACCGCGCCCACATCGCCGTGCAAAAGGCCGCGTTCACGCTGTCCGCTGGCGATGCCATCGCCACGATCGCGCTGACGGATGCGGCAATCCCGGTTGCCGCCCGGCACCAGAACGCCGCCCTGCTGGCAACCCTGATGATGTTCAAGGCAGAGGCGCTGGACATGCAGGGCGACAGTGTCGCGGCACAGGCGGTGCGGGTGGACAGTCTGGGGTGGGCGCGTTACGGCTTTGGCAACGATGAAAATGTGCGCTCCCGTCTGGCAGAGGTCAAAGGGCTGCGCCCTTACTGACAAAGGCGCTGTGCGATGATCCTTCCCCTTGGTGGACTTGTTCTGGGTGCCTTGATCGGTGCGATCCGCGCCCGGATGCGCGGCGGCAAGGTGCTGGACATGCTGCAATGGGGGGCGGCCTTCGGTGTGATCCTTGCCATCGTGGGCCTGTTCGTGCTGGTTTTCATCCAGCGGGCCGCCGTGGGCTGACGCATGTTCCTGCCCTTCTTCGACAATCTGCGCACCGCTGGCGTGCCCGTGTCGATCCGGGAATTTCTGGCTTTTCTGGAAGGGCTTCAGGCCGGACTGGCGATGTATGACATCGACGGCTTCTACCATCTGGGCCGCACCATCATGGTCAAGGACGAACGGCATATCGACCGTTACGACCGCGCCTTTGCCGCCAGTTTTCAGGGGATCGCGCAGATCACGGACGCGCAGGTGCTGGATGCGGTCGATCTGCCCCCGGGTTGGCTGGAAAAGCTGGCCGAAAAGCACCTGACCGACGCCGAAAAGGCAGAAATTGCAGCCACCGGCGGCTTTGATGCGCTGATGGAGCGTCTGAAACAACGCCTTGCCGAACAGGCGGGCCGCCATCAGGGCGGGAACAAATGGATCGGCACGGCGGGAACCTCGCCATTCGGGGCCTATGGTTACAACCCCGAAGGCGTGCGGATCGGCCAGACCGAAAGCAGGCATCAACGCGCGGTCAAGGTCTGGGACCAGCGCAACTTTCGCGATCTGGATGACCGGTCGGAACTGGGCACACGCACGATCAAGGTGGCGCTGAAACGGCTGCGCAAATGGGCGCGGGACGGGGCGGCGCAGGAACTTGATCTGGATGGGACCATCCGCAAGACGGCTGAGCATGGCTATCTGGATGTGCAGACCCGTCCCGAACGGCGCAACGCGGTCAAGGTTCTGTTGTTTCTGGATGTCGGCGGCAGCATGGATGCCCATGTAAAGGTGGTCGAGGATCTGTTCAGCGCCGCCCGCGCCGAATTCAAGCACATGGCGCATTTCTATTTCCATAACTGCCTTTACGAGGGCGTCTGGCAGGACAATCGCCGCCGCTGGACCGAACAGACGCCCACGTGGGATGTGCTGCGTCGCTATGGGTCCGATTACAAATGCATCTTTGTGGGCGATGCCAGCATGTCCCCATACGAGGTCGCGTCACCGGGTGGTGCGAACGAGCATTGGAATGCGGAATCAGGTGCAGTCTGGCTGGCGCGGGCGCGGGATCAGTGGCCGTCGCATGTCTGGATCAATCCCCTGCCAGACCGCATGTGGGATCACACCCAGTCGATCCAGATGATCCAGTCCGTCTTTGGTCCCGGACGCATGCAGCCGATGACACTTGCAGGCATCGCCGCAGCGATGAAAGTGCTGACCTGACGGGTCAGATCGCGGGCAAAGCTGTCGTCGAGGCTGATTTAGACGACGACGGCCCATCGCCGCGGGCCTGCGGGATCAGCGGGTCGTGGTGTGCGATGCGTCGTTCATTGTCGCAGGGTCGGACACCGAGGCATTTCCGCGCCGCAAGTCATCTTCCTGACGGGCCAAGGCCTGCATCAGATTGGCAAGGCGATCGGGCATGTCAGCGGGTGCATCGAACAGACGCCGCAATGCCGCCACAGGAATGGTCGGTCGCGTT
>JBBREW010000403.1:0-2933 GCA_038225335.1 Rhodobacterales bacterium | reverse complement strand
TATGGGTATGACCCCGTGACCGGCATGCACGAAGGCAAGGTCACGCTTTGCCAAATCGCTGCGGCATAAGGAGCTGAACAAATGGCACGAATGAAGTTCCTGTGCGACGCAGATCGTTGCATCGAATGCAACGCCTGCGTCACCGCCTGTAAAAACGAGCACGAGGTGCCGTGGGGCATCAACCGTCGCCGCGTTGTCACGTTGAATGACGGCCTGCCGGGCGAGCGGTCGGTGTCGATGGCCTGCATGCATTGCACCGACGCGCCCTGCGCTGCGGTCTGTCCCGTGTCGTGTTTCTACACGACGGACGATGCGGTCGTTCTGCACAACAAGGACACATGCATCGGCTGCGGCTATTGTTCCTATGCCTGCCCCTTTGGTGCGCCGCAGTATCCCCAGACCGCCAATTTCGGCACCCGCGGCAAGATGGACAAATGCACCTATTGTTCCGGCGGACCAGAGCCGGACATGAGCCAGGCCGAATACGTCAAATACGGCGCGAACCGTCTGGCAGAGGGCAAGCTGCCTCTGTGTGCAGAAATGTGTTCAACAAAGGCGCTGCTGGCGGGCGACGGCGACATCATCGCCGAAATCTACCGCGAACGTGTCGTGACGCGCGGTTACGGGTCGGGTGCCTGGGGCTGGCGGACGGCCTACGGCGAAACGTTGACGGTGTAAGGAACAGCCATGACAAATCAACTGAACCGCCTTTTTGGCGTGATCGCGCTGTCCCTTGGTCTGATGCTGTCGGCGATGGCCGCACAGGCGCAGGTCAACCCGACAGCAAATTCGGTGACCGAGGATTCGATGTTCGAGGCTTTGGGCAACGCAGACGCAGTGTCCGGCCGGGTCTCGATCCCCAATGAAAACGCGGGGATCCTGATCAAGCCGGACAACAAGTCCTGGGCCGCGTTCCAGCGCAATTCGCTGCCGCTGATCTTTGCCGCAGCCATTGGCGGGATGATCCTGCTGCTGGCGGCCTTTTATCTGATCCGGGGCCGGGTCCGGGTCGACGGTGGTTTTTCGGGTCGCACGATCCTGCGGTTCAGCGCGATCGAACGGTTCGCCCATTGGACCCTGTCGACCACCTTCATCATTCTGGCGCTGACCGGCGTGAACGTGGTGTTCGGCAAGAATATCATCCTGCCCATCGTCGGAGAAGCGGCTTTCGGCACCCTGACCGCATGGGGCAAGCTCGCGCATAATTTCCTGGCATGGCCGTTCATGGTGGCGCTGGTCCTGATCGTCGTCTTCTGGGTGGCGCACAACCTGCCCAGCCGGGTCGATCTGGAATGGATCAAGCAGGGTGGCGGTCTGTTCAAGAAAGGCGTCCATCCCCCCGCAAAGAAATTCAATGCGGGCCAAAAGGTTATCTTCTGGAGCGTGGTTCTGGGCGGCGTCGCCTTGTCCTATACCGGTTACATGTTGCTGTTCCCCGTGCAGGCGGGCACCCCGTCCGACTGGCAGTTCTATCAGAACATCCACGGTCTAGTTGCGGCTGGCCTGTCAGCCATCATCATCGCCCATATCTATATCGGGTCGCTGGGGATGGAAGGCGCCTTCGATGCCATGGCCTCTGGCGAAGTCGACGAAAACTGGGCCAAGGAACACCATTCTCTTTGGGTCGAAGACATGAAGGGGACGACCGCAAAACCGGTCGCGGGACGCACCCACCCGGCGGAATGATGCAGGCTGTCATAACTCAGATCATCCCGGCCGTTCGATCGGCCGGGATGATGCACCCCCTGATGCGAAAGCCCGTCCCGTGGTTGACCTGACCCAGACCGCGATGCGAGAGGCGCTTTCCGGGTTGCGTCTGCCGGATGGCAGGTTGCTGCATGCCTCTGGCCAGATGTCAGAATTGGGCGTGACCGGATCGCGCGTCAATCTGACCATCACAACCACCGCTGCCGAAGCGGCCGGATTGGCCCCCCTGCGCGACGAAGCAGAGGCGATCTTGCGCAGCCTGCCGGGCGTGACCCATGCCTTTGTCGTCCTGACGGCGGATGGCCCGTCCGCGAAACAACCGCCGGATCTGGGTCGCGTGGCCGCCAAGGCAGACCCATTGGCCGCGATCCGCCATGTCGTGGCCGTGGCGTCCGGCAAGGGCGGTGTGGGCAAATCAACGACGGCCGTGAACCTGGCACTGGCTTTGCGGGCGCAGGGCCTGTCCGTCGGCATCATGGACGCTGATGTCTACGGGCCGTCCTTGCCCACCTTGCTGGGTCTGCACGGCAAACCCGCAGCCCGGGGGCGCAAACTGGTGCCGGTGCAGGCCTTTGGCCTGCATGCGATGTCCATGGGCCTGATGGTGGATGCGGAAACCGCGATGGTCTGGCGCGGGCCGATGGTGGTGTCGGCGATCACACAGATGATGGCCGATGTGGACTGGGGCGCGCTGGATGTGCTGATCGTGGATATGCCACCGGGGACCGGTGACGCGCAACTGGCGCTGGCGCAGGGCACGCGGCTGTCCGGTGCGGTGATCGTATCCACCCCGCAGGATCTGTCGCTGATCGACGCGCGGCGCGGGATTGCCATGTTCCGCAAGGTCGATGTGCCGATCCTTGGTATCGTTGAAAACATGTCGCATTTCATCTGCCCCGATTGCGGTGGCGATCATGCCATTTTCGGACAGGGCGGTGCCGCAGCCGAGGCAGCCTGTCTGGGCGTGCCGTTCCTTGGGGCTGTGCCGCTGACGATGGACTTGCGGGCGTCGTCCGATGCGGGTCAGCCGATCACCGCCCGCGACCCCGATGGCCCCTTGGGCCGGATTTATCAAGAAATGGCCCGGGCCGTCATGGCCGGGCTGACGATCGACTCGCGGGCGGAACCCCTTGCCCGGAACAGACAGGACAACCAGATATGAAACCCTTCATTGCCGCCCTTGCCTTTGCCGTCCTGATTGCCGTCGTGGCAAACTTTGTCCTGAT
>JBBREW010000402.1:0-2935 GCA_038225335.1 Rhodobacterales bacterium | reverse complement strand
TGACAACAGCAACAACTGGGAAGTCCGCGTGACGACCTACGACTCTGCCAACCAGCCGACAGTCAGTCTGACAACGCTGGCCGGGATGTCATCGGAATACCTGCCATATTTTGAAGAGACGCCATCCGTCATCGCTTGATCACCGGCCAGAAACAAAAGCCTTTTGCGGCACAACACCGCAAAAGGCTGCCACCGGATCACCGGCGGGAGGTGTGCCGTCCAGCCAGAGATCATTACCACCCAATCGCCGCTCATGCGTGCACCAGTCATCAGACGTGATGGCTGGTGTTCGTGCGTTGTGGGCCAGCATCAACTCCGGCTGATGGGTCTCGCGTTTATATTACATAATACTGATTATACGACTTAAGTATTCGGGATGGCGCTGCCGGTGTGAAACCTTGCAACGCCCCTTCTTTTGGAAAGGATCTGTCACGACTCTCACACCTCCAGATCAAGCACGAGGATGCCCTCAATGCCGCCGACAGCATGGGACACGAGCTGTGCGCCAAGGGCCTTGTGCTGCGGGTTGTCCGCATAGGTCTGCAATGCTGCCCAACTGTCGAAATCAATGATGAAGCCGTGCATGTAACCGCGCTCCATCTGCTCTGGGCTGTGTGATCTGCCACCGGTAAAATTCTGCGCACCCGGCAGGTTTTCGACCAGCGTGGCTAGCCCCGCATAGATCTCTGCGATCCTGTCTTCGGTGGTATCAGACTTGAACCGGGTCAGGACAATGTGGCGGATCATGTGGTATTCCCTTGGCTTGCTTGATTAATTTATCGACTATACGACGCCGCAGCGCCTCACATTTCACCGCAAATTCCCCTCAAAACCAGCCGCTGTGTATCCCGGCGGACAGAACCAACGAGAATACAACCAGGGTCACGACGCCGAACACACCGTTCCAGATCATGCTGACCTGCAGCGGACTGCGATTGACGATGGCCCCGACATAGATCGCGGTCGTGGCAAAGGGTGCCAGACAGACGGTCAGCGTCCATCCGGCGAGCAATGCAAAAACCGCCGCCTGCTGGGACATCAGCGGCGTGCGGACGATGAATTCTGCCAGAACGATGACGGTGATGATCGGATGCAGGCCGATCATGGCCAATCCCAGTGTCACCCAGACCAAGGCCAGCCCCAGACCCACAGACCCGCCCCATGCGACGATGGTTTCCAACAGCGGATCAAGGGCCTGTTGCGGCACGATCGCCACCAGCAAGGACCCGATCAGCCCCGCCAGCACAAAGACACCGATTTCATTCACAGACCGTGGCGCGCTGTCGACAAAATCACTTGCCAAACGCCCCGGCCCTGTCGTCCCAAAACGGACGCAGACCCAGATCAAGGCATAGAATGGCACAATCATCACCAGAACCTGTTGAAATGTCAGGTCAACGACCGTGTCGAGAGCGATCACCAGTGTCGCCAGAACCGCCAGATGACCCAGCACCATCAGCAATCCGCGCCCGTCGCCCGGCTGAACCGGCACGCGCAGCGGTTTGGGAAAAACCGGGAACAGACGGCGTTCCACAACATCCATAGTCCCCCCCAAGGCCATGAATCCAAGTGCAAATCCAATCCCCCAAGGCGCTGCATCCCGCCAGTGGACATCCGTGAAAACCAGCAACAACATGTTCAGCGCAATGCCGAACGGCGACCAGAATGCGATCGTGGCAAAGCCGCGCACGATGGCGGTGACAATCCGCCGCTCTCTGATGTCATGCACATGGGGGCTGACCTCGCTTGTCTGTTCCAGCCTGCGCTGCCCTGCCAGTGTCATTTCGATCAACAGGCCCAAACCGCCAAGGTTCAGCAGCACGCCAAAGAGATTGCCGCCCAGACCCAGAGAGACATAGCGCCGCGATGGTGGCTGGTTCGCCAGAAAGGCACCTGCCGCTGTAAACGCCGGGTCCCGTTGCGCCACAAGGCGCAGAAACGTCAAGGCGATCAGGATGGACGACAGGAATGACACCCGTGCCGCCGCCTGCCCTACGGTCGCCCCCGTCACACTGCCGCCCAGATACCCTGCACCGAAAATCAGCACCGCCGCCACGGCAAAGACCTTTACGATTCCAGACGCATGGCCGACATTCAGCACGATGAACGCTAGGATCAGCAACGCGCTGACACCATAGGCAAGCCCCGGCATCCCGAACCCGGCGATCACATTGGCGATGAACCCGGTGCCAAGCAACGCAGCACCGCTGCGCCGTTTCAAACCTGACATGCCGGAAATGTCGGGCGCGGTCATTGTTTCTTTGCCCCGTTGGCAGCTGCCCGGTGCAGGTCAGGCATCGCGGGCCGCTGCAAGACCTTGCATCGCGAATTGCGGCACGTAGGCCCCTAATTTTGCAGCCTTTTCCGGGTTCGACGCATTGCCGGACATGCCCCGCGCCTTGACGCCCTGCAAGATGGCGGCCATCCGAAAGAAACAGAAGGCAAGATAGAATGAAAACAACGGGATACCGGGCAGTCCCTGATGCGCGCAATAGGCGGCGATGAACGCGTTGTCCGACGGCAGACCAAGGGCAGCGCGGTCGACCCCCGCCAAACCGCGCCCGTCCGGTCCGGGCGGCATCCGCCATTGCATGATCACGGCGGCCAGATCGGCAAAGGGATGGCCCAGCGTCGACAGCTCCCAGTCCAGCACGGCGACCACATCCGTTCCATCCTGTGCAAACAGCAGATTATCGATCCGGTAATCGCCGTGCACCAATGTCCGGCGGCCGTCATCGGGGGGGCAATGGGCGGTCAGCCAGTCAATCAGCTCATCCATCACCGGGATGTCGTCTGTGGCGCTGGCACGGTATTGGGTCGTCCAGCGGGCGATCTGACGGGCATAGTAATCCCCCTGCGGCCCGTAATCACCCAGCCCGACCGCCGCCGGATCGACGCTGTGGATCGCACCGAGCGTGCGGCCCATCGCCGCGAT
>JBBREW010000401.1:0-2947 GCA_038225335.1 Rhodobacterales bacterium | reverse complement strand
ACGGGGTGTCCGTGGGACATTGCGCAGGATTTCGCCACGATTGCCCCCTATACCATCGAAGAAGCCTATGAGGTCGCGGATGCCATCGACCGGCAAGCCTGGACCGATCTGCGCGGCGAATTGGGCGATCTGCTGTTGCAGTCGGTCTATCACACCCAGATGGCGACAGAGGCGGGACATTTCACCTTTGACGACGTGGTGCGCGACATTGCGGACAAGATGGTGGCCCGGCACCCGCATGTCTTTGGCAGTGCGGATCGCAATAAATCCGCTGATCAGCAGACCCGGGACTGGGAAACGATCAAGGCCGCCGAACGCGCGGCACGTGCCGAAGCCCGCACGCTGGACGGTGTCGCCACTGGCCTGCCCGCGCTGATGCGCGCGGAAAAGCTGCAAAAACGCGCCGCCCGCGTCGGGTTCGACTGGCCCGATATCGCGCAGGTCGTGGACAAGATCGCCGAAGAGGCCGCAGAGCTGGTCGAGGCGCGCGACACCCTGACGCCCGCCGCAGTGGCCGAAGAATTCGGCGATCTGCTGTTCGTCATGGCCAACCTTGGCCGGCATCTGAACGTCGATCCCGAAGATGCCCTGCGGGCTGCAAATGCCAAATTCACCCGGCGCTTCGCCCAGATCGAAGACGCGCTGGCCGCGACAGGCCGGACCCCGGCCGACAGCACATTAGCGGAAATGGACGATCTGTGGACCGCGGCGAAGATGCGCGAGAAAATATCCGACTAATTTATTCGGGTATTGACCAAAGTAAAATTGTCGGGTTTACCGTTGCCATCAACAACGGAGAACCCCATGAACCTGCGCAGCCTGTTTCTTGCCACTGCCGCTGGCGTCACCGCGATGCCCGCACTGGCCGATGTGAATATCTACACCACCCGTCAACCCGAGCTGATCCAGCCGGTGATGGATGCCTTTACCGCGGATACCGGGATTGCCGTCACGCTGAACTTCCTCAGCGAAGGTCTGGTTGAACGGCTTCAGGCCGAAGGCGCGCGGTCGCCCGCCGATCTGGTCATGACGGTTGATATCGCGAACCTGCAACGCATTGTCGACAGCGGCACCCTGCAACCGGTTGACAGTGCCGTTCTCAAGGACGCCGTGCCGGCAAGCCTGCGCGCCGCAGACGACACCTGGTTTGCGCTGACAAGCCGGGCCCGCATCCTTTATGCCAGCAAGGACCGCGTCGCCGAAGGCGATATCACCACCTACGAGGATCTGGCCGACCCGAAATGGCAGGGCCGCATCTGCACCCGGTCCGGTCTGCACGACTACAACCTTGCCTTGCTGTCCGCCTATATCGCCCACCACGGCGAAGCAGAGGCAAAAGTCTGGGCTGAAGGTCTGAAGGCAAACCTTGCAAAAACGCCCGAAGGCAATGACCGCGCGCAGGTCAAATCCATCTGGGCCGGTGAATGTGACATCAGCCTTGGCAATACCTATTACATGGGCCAGATGGTCGCCGATCCGGAACAATCCGAATGGGCCGACAGCGTCAGCATCCGCTTTCCGACCTTTGCGGACGGCGGCACGCATGTAAACATCTCGGGTATCGCCATGACCCAAAGCGCGCCCAACCGGGAAGAGGCGCTGCAGCTGATGGAATACCTCGTCTCGCCCGCAGCGCAGGCGATCTATGCCGAAGTGAACAACGAATACCCCGTGCTGGAAGGCGCCGCCCTGTCCGATCTGGTCGCAAGCTGGGGTGAATTCACCCCCGACGCCATCGACCTGACAGAGGTCGCCAGCCACCGCGCCGCCGCCCTGCGCATCATGGAAGAAGTCAATTTCGACGGCTGACGCCACGCGATGTGCGCCGTTCAGGCCCGCAGGCTTGAACGGCGCAGATCGATTGCATACCCTTGAATGGCCGGGGACGACCCCGGCCATGCGCACATCACGGGACGACCCGCAGCTGAAAGGTCAGCCATGGCGTGGGTCTATCTGTTCGCAGCCGGTCTGTTTGAAATCATCTGGGCCTTTGCGCTGAAACGGTCCCACGGGTTCACTCTGATCGGACCATCCGTCATCACCGTTGCCGGCATGATCGTCAGCATCTTCTTGTTGTCGATGGCCATGCGCACCCTGCCTTTGGGCAGCGCCTATGCGATATGGACAGGCATCGGTGCGGTCGGGGCCATTGCCATCGGTATCATCGTTCTCGGGGAACCCCTGACACCCCTGCGGGTCACCGCAGGCGGTCTTATTCTGGCAGGGATCGTTACGATGGTCTATGCGGGCAACGGCTGAGCGGGGCGTTGTCAGGCGCCCTCAGGTGCCTGACTTTTCTTCCAGCGCCAGCCATTCGGCCTCTGCGTCCTGCAACTTGGCATGGCGGTCGGTCAGCGCGTCCGTTGCCTTTTCAAACTTCACCGGGTTCTGTGTGAACAGGTCCGGGTCCATCATCAGGGTTTCCAGTTTCGCGATTTCGGCTTCCAGCCGGGCGATGACACCGGGCAATTCGTCCAGACGATGCTTTTCCGTGAACGACAACCCCGCCTTGCGCACCACGGCCTGCGGCTGTTTTCCTTTGGTCGACAACTGCTTGCCGACCGAACTTGCCGCACGCGCACGGTCGCCGCGTTGGGACTGATAGTCGGTCCACCCCCCGGCATAGACTGTGGCCTGCCCGTCGCCTTCCATCGCGACGGTCGTGGTGGCGGTGCGGTCCAGAAAATCGCGGTCGTGGCTGACCAGCAGCACCGTGCCGTCGTATTCGCCCAGCAGATCCTGCAACAGATCCAGCGTTTCGATATCCAGATCGTTCGTCGGTTCGTCCAGCACCAGCACGTTGCTCGGCTTTGCCATCAGCCGCGCCAGCAACAGCCGCGCCTTTTCACCGCCCGACAGGGCCCGGACAGGCGCGCGGGCCTGCGCCTCGTCGAACAGGAATTCCTTCAGATAACCGATCACGTGTTTCGGCACCCCCCGCACCATG
>JBBREW010000400.1:0-2952 GCA_038225335.1 Rhodobacterales bacterium | reverse complement strand
CTGCGGGGCCCGCATGCCTGATCCGACATCGACATCATTGATGAACAGCGACGTGCGCCGGGTGCGGGCGCGTTCAAAAGCCACTTCTAACGGGGCGTCGATCAGCACCTTTTCCCACAGCACCTCGCCCATCAGTGACTTGGCGGACAGGTTCAGAAAACTTTCGGCGGCAGGGTTCGATTGCAGGATCGTGTCGTCCGCCGCCAGCAGCAAGGCGGGCACGGGCAGCGATGTCCACAGGGCGGCATCCGCGCTCATGCGGCGACCTGCACATCATGGAACAATGCGTCAGACAGCAGCGCAGTGACCCGCTTGGGATCGGACTGGGTCAGCACCGCGCCGCGCAACGCCGACGGCGTTCCGGCCGTATCCATATACCACCCCAGATGCTTGCGGGCGACGCGCAGGCCCAGATCCCTGCCGTAAAACATCAGCATCGCATCGTAATGCCCTGAAACCATGTCAACAAAGTCCTGCCCCTGCGGCACGACCGGTTCGGGCGTGCCATATAAGTCCGCACTGATCTGCGCCAGCAGCCATGGCCGCCCCTGCGCGCCCCGCCCCACCATCACACCGGCCGCCCCCGACAGGGCCAGTGCCTTGCGGGCGGTGGCAGGGCCGGTGATGTCGCCATTGGCGATCACCGGGATGCTGACCGCGTCGCGGATGGGCCGGATCGCGGCCCAGTCGGCGTCACCCTTGTAAAACTGACAGCGAGTGCGCCCATGGATTGTGACCAAGGCGATCCCCGCATCCTGCGCACGGCGCGCAATACCGGCGGCGTTCAGGCTGGCATCATCCCAGCCCAGCCGCGTTTTCAGCGTGACCGGCACATCGACCGCCGCCACGACAGCGTCGATCAAGGCCAGCGCATGATCGGGCGTGCGCAACAGCGCCGACCCGGACAGGCCGCCTGTGACCTTTTTGGCCGGGCAGCCCATATTGATGTCGATGACCCGCGCGCCGTTGTCAGCAACCATGCGGGCGGCCTCTGCCATCCAGTACGGGTCGCGACCTGCCAGTTGCACCGCTGTGGCGTGTTGATCGAAACCAAGCTCTGCCCTGTCGCGCACAGAGGGTTTGGCCTGCACCATGTCCTGCGACGCGACCATTTCCGACACCACCCAGCCCGCACCGAACCCTGCGACCAACTGCCGGAACGGCAGGTCGGTAATGCCTGCAAGGGGTGCCAATGCCACCGGTGGTCCCGGCAGAAATCCAGAAGTTGCCATCAAATTCATCTTTTGCCTAAAGGCTGTGCGCCTGCCTCTGACGTAGCCTGACCGCGCCTCAGAGACAACGCAGCCCGCCTCTTCGCCCTCTGATTTCGCGCGGCCTGCTTAAAATTTAGGCAATCAGCTTCGGATTGCGCAGAAGATGGCAGGTCGCTAAGCAGTGGTGACCGCACAGCGGGAAAGGATGACCCATGCCGACCAGTGCCGCCTTGATCGTCGCCGCCGGGCGTGGCCTGCGGGCGGGCGGTGGCGTGCCGAAACAATGGCGCGATCTGCGGGGGCAATCGGTGCTGGCGCGCACGGTCGCCGTGTTCGCAGGTCACCCCGGGATCGACCAGATCGTGCTGGTGCTGCATCCCGACGATCTGACCCGCTGGCCCGATACCTTGGGGGTCACGGTGGTGACAGGCGGTGACACCCGCAGCGCATCGGTCATGGCCGGGCTGGCGCGGGTGACGGCGGATCACGTGCTGATCCACGATGCGGCGCGACCACTTGTCAGTGCCGCCTTGATCGACCGGGTGTCAGCAGCCCTTGCCACATCGCAAGGGGCGGCCCCCGCGCTTGCCGTGACCGACGCCCTGTGGCGCGGCGATGGTATGGTGACGGCCCTGGCGGACCGAGCCGGGCTGTTTCGCGCCCAGACACCACAGGGGTTTCACACCGACATCATCCGCCGCGCCCATGCAGACCACAGGGCTGCGGCCACCGATGATGTGGCTGTTGCCCTGACCGCGGGGGTGGACGTCGCCATCGTCGCGGGCGATGAAGACAATATCAAGATCACCCATGCGGCAGATTTCGCGCGGGCCGAACGGATCATGGGAACGCAGATGGATATCAGGGTCGGCAATGGGTATGACGTGCACCGCTTTGGCGACGGCGATCATGTGTGGCTGTGCGGTGTGCGCGTGCCCCACGGGCGCGCCTTGGTCGGCCATTCGGACGCTGATGTGGGCATGCACGCGGTGACCGACGCCATTTATGGCGCTTTGGCCAAGGGCGACATCGGCGTTCACTTTCCGCCCAGCGATCCGCAATGGAAGGGGGCGGCAAGCCACATCTTTTTGCGTCACGCGGTGCAGATGGCGCAAGACATGGGATTCACTCTGTCCAACGTGGATTGCACATTGGTTTGCGAATACCCAAAGGTCGGGCCGCATCAGCCTGCCATGCGCGCAGCGATGGCCGACATTCTGGGGATCGCGCCCGACCGCGTCAGCGTCAAGGCGACCACCTCTGAACGGCTTGGCTTTACCGGGCGCGAGGAAGGCATCGCCGCCCTTGCGACAGCGACATTGGTGCGCGCATCATGATCCATCTGATCACGACCGTTTTCCGGATCGGCCATCTGCGCCCTGCCCCCGGCACTTGGGGGTCACTGGCGGCGCTGCCCTTGGGTCTGGGGCTGATGCTGCTCGGTGGACCGCTGTTGCTGATATTGGCGACGCTTGGGCTGTTCGCGCTGGGGTGGTGGGCAGTGGCGCAGGACACCTGTGGCAAGGCTGACCACGACCCCGCAGAGATCGTCGTGGACGAAGTGGTCGGTCAGTGGATCGCCCTGTGGCCGCTGGCGATCGGTGCGGCAAACGCGGGCGCTGCCTATACGGCCCTGTGGCCGGGCTGGGTCGCGGCCTTTGTGCTGTTCCGGCTGTTCGACATCACCAAATGGGGTCCTGTGGGCTGGGCTGACAGGCGGGGTGATCCTTTTGGCGTG
>JBBREW010000399.1:0-2953 GCA_038225335.1 Rhodobacterales bacterium | reverse complement strand
GTGCTGGTCCCGTCCCGGTTCGAACCCTGCGGTCTGACCCAGCTTTACGGGCTGCGCTATGGCTGCGTGCCGGTCGTGGCCTTGACCGGTGGCCTTGCGGATACCGTCATCGACGCCAATCCCATGGCCATGCAGGCAGGGGTCGCGACAGGGCTGCAATTCCATCCGGTCGACGCACTGGCGTTCGCGCAGGCCCTGCGCCGCATGGTGAATTTGCACGCCGATGCGAAAAACTGGGCCCTGATGCAAAAACGCGGGATGTCACAGGCGCTGGGATGGGATACATCTGCCGCAGCTTATGCCCAATTATACGAGTCTCTGACCGCGTGAACGCCACACTCAATCAAGGCATCCCGACAAGGTTGCGCGACCACCCGCTGGCTGCGGGCAAACCCAACCCGCTGGGCGCGACCTTTGACGGCCAGGGCGTGAATTTTGCCGTGTTTTCCGACCATGCAGAGGCGATCGACCTGTGCCTGTTCACCGACGATGGCCGCAAGGAACGTGCACGCATCCCGCTGCTGGAACGCGACGGCGGCATCTGGCACGTCTATGTCGGCGGGCTGACACCGGGGGCAAAATACGGCTTTCGCGTCCACGGCCCCTATGCGCCAGAGGAAGGCCACCGGTTCAATTACAACAAGCTGCTGATCGACCCCTATGCCAAACGGCTGGCGGGCAAACTGCGCTGGTCGGATGCGGTGATGGGTTACCGCGTCGGCAGCCCCAAGGAAGACCTCAGTTTCGACAACCGCGACAGCGCCTTTGCGGTGCCCCGCTCGATGGTCGTCGATCCGTCGTTCAACTGGGGCGACGACAAGGCCCCGGCCGTCAGCCCCTCTGACACCCTGCTGTATGAAACCCACGTCAAAGGCATGACCGCCCGGATGCCCGGGGTGTCGCCCATGACGCGGGGCCGCTTTCTGGGCCTGTCGTCCGAACCCGTGCTGGACCATCTGACGAAACTGGGCGTGACCACCGTGCAGTTGATGCCGGTGCACGCGTTCGTCGACGACCACTTCTTGTCCAAACAGGGTTTGCGCAATTACTGGGGCTACAACACGCTGGGCTTTTTCGCGCCAGAACCGCGTTACATGACCGATCAGGGTATCTGGGAATTTCAGACCATGATCCGCCGCTTTCATACCGCCGGGATCGAGGTGGTGCTGGACGTCGTCTATAACCACACCGCCGAAGGCAACGAAATGGGCCCCACCCTGTCGTTCCGCGGCTTCGACAATCTGTCCTATTACCGGCTGGCGGCGGACAAGCGGTTCTATGTGAACGACACCGGCACCGGCAACACCCTGCAGGCCGAACACCCGATGGTGCTGCGCATGGTGATGGATTCCCTGCGCTACTGGGTCGAAGTCATGCACGTCGACGGCTTTCGCTTTGACCTTGCGACCATTCTTGCGCGCGAGGCGGGCGGCTATGACCGGCAGGGCGGTTTTCTGGACGCGATCCGGCAGGACCCGGTGCTGGCGAAGGTGAAACTGATTGCCGAACCATGGGACCTTGGCCCCGGCGGCTATCAGCTGGGCAACTGGCCGCATCCCTTTCTGGAATTCAACGACAAATACCGTGACAACGTACGCAAATACTGGCGCGGCGACCGGGGTCTGATCGCTGATCTGGCGAAACGCGTGGTCGGGTCCGCCGAACAGTTCGACCATTCTGGCCGCGCCGCCACATCGTCCATCAACTTTGTCACCGTTCACGACGGTTTCGTGCTGGAAGATCTGGTCAGCTACAATGTGAAACACAATGCCGCCAACGGCGAAGGCAACCGTGACGGCAAGGACGACAATTATTCCGACAATCTGGGCCACGAAGGCCCGACCGACGACCCGACGATCCGCGACGCCCGTGCCCAGCGCAAACGCAACCTGCTGGCGACGGTATTCCTGAGCCAGGGGACACCGCTGATCCTGGCGGGGGACGAGGTCGGCAATTCGCAATGGGGCAACAACAACACCTACGCGCAGGACAACGATCAAGGCTGGGTCAACTGGCACAAGCCGGATCAGAAACTGCTGGCCTTTGTCGAACGGCTGGCCAAATTGCGCCGCGACCACCCGGTTCTGCGCCAGAAACGGTTCCTGCACAGCCGCGCCCGGCGCACGGACGGGATGCCCGATCTGTTCTGGCGGATGCCCGATGGCCGCGCGCCCACCGCCGCCGACTGGCAGAATCCCGACTGGCGCGCCCTCTCGGTCGAGGTGCGCACATCCAGCGACACCCCCGCCTATGCGGCATCCGACGACGTGCTGTTCCTGACGTTCAACGCCGGGGACGAAGTGAACGTGCTTTTGCCCGATTGCGGCGAAGGCTGCGTGTGGGAGCTGATCCTTGACACCGCCGCACCGGACGACGGGCCGCAATGCGTGACCACCGACAGCGCCAAGGTCGCCGCGCAATCCGTCTGTGTCTTTGCCCAGACAGCGGCCTAGGTATACCACAGCGTCCCGATACATTGGCCAAGGAAACCCGACATGACATCCGTAACCACACAACCCATCGCCGGCCAGAAACCCGGCACATCCGGCCTGCGCAAGAAAACCCGCGTGTTCATGCAGCCGCATTACCTTGAAAATTTTGTCCAAGCCGTCTTTGACGCGATTGGCGGGGCTGCGGGCAAAACCCTTGTGGTGGGTGGCGACGGTCGGTTCTTCAACGACCGCGCGGCACAGACCATCCTGCGCATGGCGGCCGCCAACGGGGCGGCCCGCGTGATCGTCGGACGCGGGGCGCTGCTGTCCACACCCGCCGCATCCCACCTGATCCGCCTGAACCAGACCGACGGTGGCCTGATCATGTCCGCCAGCCACAACCCCGGCGGCGAGGACGAGGATTTCGGGATCAAGTTCAATGGCCCCAACGGCGGCCCGGCCCCTGAATCCCTGACCGATCTCATCTATGACACCACGACCCGCATCACCGCCTACCACAC
>JBBREW010000398.1:0-2957 GCA_038225335.1 Rhodobacterales bacterium | reverse complement strand
CGCGCGGGCGGCGTCGACCTCCAGCGGGCGGGGCAGTTTCTTGGTGAACTTGGGGCTGCGGGTGGACAGCACGGCGGTGGGTTCGAACCCTTCGCGGTCGGACAGCCAGCGATAGAATGATTTCACCGCCGACAGGCTGCGGGCCAGCGACCGCGCGCCCACGCCGCGTCCGCGTTCCTGTGCCATCCACGCCCGCATGTCGCCGACGCTGATCCGGGACAACGGGCCAAGGCCCACCGCATCGCCGTGGTGGACCTGCATGAACGCCATGAAGCCCAGCACATCGGCGCGGTAGGCCGTCAGCGTATGGGCGGCCGCCCCATCCAGCGCGCGACAGTGATCCAGCCAGTCCTGAAGCGCGCAGGTCAGCTGGGCCGCGATCATGTGCCCGCCGTCAGCCAGCGCCGCATCGACCGTTCGAACACGCCGCCAAAGAAGGTCAGCAGATCGGTTCCCTGCTGGGGTGTGAAAAGATGCGGGTCTTCGGACCCCATGACCAGCATGCCGGGCAGGCGGCCTGCACCAAGGTCCAGTTTCAGGCAGGCCTCTGACCGCACATCGCCGGCCCTTTCGCCGTAAACCAGCGGACCCGCATCCTGTATCTGGCGCAGGGTCACATTCCGGACCGGAATGTCCCGGTCACGGGTGATGTAGCTGTCACAAAAACCGGGACGACCGACCGACAGCACTTCTCCCAATTGGCGGATGGCGGGGTCGTCGCCATCACTTTCGCTTTCCAGCACCAGACGCATGACATCGACCCGCAGGGTGTCGGCCACATCGCCCGCCAGATCGCGCAGAAAGGTTTCGAACCGTGTGGCGTCCATCAGACGCAGCACAGCGCGGTGCACCTGATTGGTGCCTGCAAGGTTTTCATAGGCGGCGGCGATGACGGACCGGTGGGTATCCTCCAGCCGGTCAAGGCGTGCCTCCAGCCGTTCCATCGCGATCCCGCGCAGATCGACGATATTGCCGCCCATCGATTTTTCATTGGCCCCGACAAGGGCGCGCATGATGTCCTGATCTTCCAGCAAAAGATCGGGGTCTGCGATGATCCTGTCGCGGACGGGTCCATCCATCAGGGGTTTTATACTCATTGACCTGCTCTTTTATTTATACACAGGCTAACAGGTCTGATGCCTGATTTCGCCCCTAAATGTCTGTCTGGCGATTGCGGGCCGCACCTGTTGCAGGCGCGGCCCACACACGCGCCTTACAGGATGGTGATGCCTGCCTTTTTCACATCCGCCATGAAGCCTTCAAGGCCCTTGTCGGTCAGGATGTGGTTCGCCATCGCGGTGATGACGGCGGGGGGGGCAGTGGCCACATCGGCACCCATCAGGGCTGCGTCCTTCATGTGGTTGGCTGTCCGGATCGACGCGGCAAGGATCTGGGTTTCAAACCCGTAGTTGTCATAGATCGTGCGGATGTCGCCGATCAATTCCATACCGTCGATGTTCATGTCATCCAACCGCCCGATGAAGGGGCTGATGTAGGTCGCCCCGGCCTTGGCTGCCAGCAGCGCCTGATTGGCGGAAAAGCACAGGGTCACGTTGACCATGGTGCCTTCGTCGCTGAGGATCTTGCAGGTTTGCAGACCGGCCCATGTCAGCGGCACCTTGACCGCGATGTTGGGGGCGATCTTTGCCAGCTTGCGGCCTTCGGCCAGCATGGTGTCGGCGTCCAGCGCCACGACCTCTGCCGAGACGGGTCCACTGACCAGATCACAGATTTCCTTTGTCACCTCGAGGATGTTACGACCCGACTTGGCGATGAGTGACGGGTTCGTGGTGACCCCGTCCACCATGCCAAGCGCGTGCAGTTCCTTGATGGCGTCGATGTCCGCTGTGTCCACGAAAAATTTCATTGGTTCTTTCCTTCGGGTTGGCGTTCGGTTGTGCAGCGTTTACCTGAAGGGTGAAACCCTGAAAAGGCCGTTATGGTTCAGTCACATTTCAATGCAGGCGATTTGGTCGCCGTGCTGACCACCCAGCCGCTGGGGCGGGCGCTGGATTACAAGGCCCCGGAAGGCGGCTGTTTCGCGGGCGCTTTTGTCGAGGTGCCCTTGGGTCCGCGCCGGATACTGGGCGTTGTCTGGGGGCCGGGGGCCGGGGATTATGATGTCGCAAAGGTCCGCAGCGTGCTGCGCGTGCTGGACGTGGCCCCCATGCGCGAGGAGATGCACAGCTTTCTGACGCGGGCTGCCGATTACACGCTGACGCCGCTGGATGCGATGCTGCGGCTGGCGACGCGCGCGCCGGGCCTTGGCGATGCACCGGGGGTGCGGCGGGTATACCGGCTGGGGTCGGTGGTGCCCGACCGCATGACCGATGCCCGGGCTGCGGTCCTGATGGTGCTGCGTGATTACGGCGGACTGGCGTTCACCTGCAAGGAGCTGGCCGATATGGCCGGGGTCGGCACGTCGGTCATCAAGGGGATGGTCAAACTGGGTGCGGTGTCCGAAGAGGACGCGCCGCGCGACGCCGCCTATCCCCGGCTGGACCCCGACCACGGGGGCAAGGAGCTGACGCCCGATCAGGCGGCGGGGGCGCAGATGCTGGCAGAGGCCGTGGCGTCGGGCACCTACGGGACCACCCTGCTGAAAGGCGTCACGGGTTCAGGCAAGACAGAGGTCTATCTGGAGGCCGTCGCTGCCTGCCTGCGCAGCGGGCGGCAGGCGCTGGTGCTGCTGCCGGAAATCGCGCTGACCGGAGAGTTCCTAGACCGGGTTGAGGCGCGGTTCGGGCAACGGCCTGCGGAGTGGCATTCGGGCGTGACCCAGACCGAACGGCGGCGGTTGTGGCGGATGGTGGGGTTGGGCGATGCCGATCTGGTGGTGGGGGCGCGGTCGGCCTTGTTCCTGCCCTACCGCGATCTGGGGCTGATCGTTGTCGATGAGGAACATGACACGTCCTACAAGCAAGAGGACGGGGTGCTGTACAATGCCCGCGACATGG
>JBBREW010000397.1:0-2979 GCA_038225335.1 Rhodobacterales bacterium | reverse complement strand
ACGCACTGGCGACCGAACAATGCTTCACCTTTTGCAACATCACCCGGTGTGGATTGTGCAAAAAGCGGTGTTGAAATGACCATTGCAACTGCCGTGAAGGACAAAAAACAATTCATACAAAATTCCTGACTTCAGCGACGTATTCTGCAATTCCAAGGTGACCAAGGCGCTGCACATATGCAAGTGGCAGACCTTGACCTGAAACAATCATATGCACCAGCATGGTTGTGGCAGGGACAACGCATGACAGCAAGAACGGCAAAGGCCGCGGTGTCAATATAGCATCAGGCGCGCATTGCAGCTGATCCTGCCGCCCATGTCCGCGCCATGATTGCCTGTCTGGACGATTGGGAACAGGCGCGCGCAATTCGTGGCCGGATTGGTCTGCGACGGCCGCGCGGGACCGCCATCTGTGTGTCCGGGTTACATCTGGAGGATGCGTCGGGCGTTTTCCTTCAGGATCAGCGGGCGGACCTCGTCCTTGATCGCGATTTCGGCAAAATCCTTCAGCCAGCGATCCGGTGAGATTGCAGGCCAGTCGGACCCGAACAGCATCTTTTTCTTCAGCAGAGTGTTGGCATAATGGACGAATGTGGGTGGAAAATACTTCGGCGACCAGCCGGACATGTCGATATAGACGTTGGGCTTGTGGCTGGCGATTGACAGGCCTTCTTCGGTCCAGGGAAAGGACGGATGCGCCATCACGATGGTCATGTCGGGAAAATCCACCGCGACATCGTCGATATGGATCGGGTTGGAATACTTCAGCCGCATCCCCATGCCGCCGCGCATGCCGGACCCCACGCCGGTCTGCCCGGTGTGAAACAGCGCGATCGCACCTTCTTCGTTGATCGCCTCGTAGAGGGGATAGGCCGAACGATCGTTGGGATAAAAGCCCTGCATGGTCGGATGGAACTTGAACCCCTTGACGCCGAATTCACGCACCAGACGGCGCGCCTCGCGGGCCCCCAGGCGGCCCTTAGCCGGGTCGATGCTGGCAAAGGGGATCAGGATATCGCTGTTGTCGGCGCAGTGCCGGGCAATATCCTCGTTGCTATGACGGTAAAACCCAGTTTCGCGTTCCGCATCGACACCGAAAATCACGGCGGCAATCTTGCGTTCGCGGTAATAGGCGGCGGTTTCGGGCACGGTGGGCAGCATGCCGTTCATGCCTGCAGGGTTGCGGAAATAGGCCGCCATCCCAGCCTGAAATTCATTATAGCCATCGTCGCGGTGGCAATTGCACGGCTCTTCGGCGTGGGTGTGAAAGTCGATGGCGATCAGGTCGTCAAGGTTCATGATATCAGTCCTTGGGCGCTTGAAGCTTTGCCGTGCGTTTTTCCAGAAAGGCGCGCAGCCGTTCGGTCGCTTCGGGTGTCACACTGGTCAGCGACGACATCAGCGATTCCACGAACAGCCCGTCTTCGGATGACATGTCGCGGATGCGCGGCAGGGCGTTGATGATCGCATAATTCGACATCGGCGCATTCTGGGCAGCGTTCATGGCCAGTGCAATCGCCTTTTCCAGCGCCTGTCCTGCGGGCACGGCATAGCTGACACCGCCCCATTGTTCCATCTGCTGGGGCGACACCGTGCGTCCGGTCAGCATCATGTCGCCCATCCGCTGCGACCCGATCAACCGCGCGATCCGCACCGATCCGCCGCCGCCGACAAAGATGCCGCGCGTGCCTTCGGGCAGACCGAAAAAGGCCGTCTCGTCCGCCACCCGCAGGTGGGCCGCCGCCGCG
Source organism: Rhodobacterales bacterium (assembly GCA_038225335.1). Taxonomy (GTDB): domain Bacteria; phylum Pseudomonadota; class Alphaproteobacteria; order Rhodobacterales; family Rhodobacteraceae; genus Loktanella. The sequence continues at coordinate 1,231 of JBBREW010000397.1, read as the reverse complement.
AGTTCGAACCCGCCACCCACGACAGCACCCTGCAGCGCCACCACAAAGGGGATGGCCCCCCTTTCGATGCCGTCAAAGATCCGGTGCCAGCGGCGCGAGCCCTGAACGGCGGCGATCAGCGGTTTCTGGGAATGTTCGGCCAGATCCAGCCCGGCGCAGAAATGCTTGCCTTCGCCAAAGATCACGGCGGCCTTTGCTTCGCGTTGCGCGAGTTCGACAGCGACATGCAGCGCCTCGACCACACGGTCTGACACGGCGTTGCGCTTCGCTGGGCGGTTCAGCCCGATCAGGGCAATGTCATCGCGCAGCACATAAGTGACGAGTTGTTCCGTGCTTGCGTCACTGTCTGCATTCATATCCTGTTCCCTTGCGGCATTGTGCCCGCACCGGGCCATCCAATATAGTTATGTCAAATAAACATTATACTGTAAACCACTCTTGCGTCACGCCAAGGGTGCGATTACTGTTATGTTGAATAACCATCGGTCATCCAGTGGTGACCGGCGGCATCCGGGGGGAACAACATGACAGGCGACACCGTCCGATCCGTCAGCAGCGGGGGCATCGTGCTGCACAGCATATCCCGCCCCGACGGCACCGTCCTGATCCGCCAGACGGCGGAATTGACGGACTGGCCGCGGTGCATGACCGAACGTTTCCTGCATTGGGCGGCGGTGGACCCGGACCGCGTCTGGATGGCCGAACGCGGACCGGACGGCGATTGGCAGCACATGACCTATGGGCAGGGTGCGCTGGCCATAAGGGCCATCGGGTCGGCGTTACTGCAACAGGGGCTGTCAGTTGACCGGCCCTTGCTGATCCTGTCGGGCAACAGCCTGTCCCATGCGCTGATGGCGCTGGGGGCACAGCATGTGGGCATTCCGTCCGCGGCACTGGCACCCGCCTATGCCCTGTCGGGCGCGGACCGCAGCAAGCTGGGTCAGGTGGTGGCGCAACTGACGCCCGGCATGGTCTTTGCCGATCACGCCGCCGCGTTCCTGCCAGCGATTGATGCGGTCCTGGCCCCCGATGTGGTGCTGGTCAGCCAGACGGGCCAAAGTGCGACGCGGCTGTCGCTGGCTTATGACAACCTGCTTGCCACACCGCCCACCGCGCAGGCCGACGCGGCCCATTCCGCCGTGGGGCCGGATACCGTGGCAAAGTTCCTGTTCACATCCGGCACGACGGGCAGCCCCAAAGCCGTGATCCAGACCCAAGGCATGCTGTGTTC
>JBBREW010000396.1:0-2979 GCA_038225335.1 Rhodobacterales bacterium | reverse complement strand
GCCTGACCCAATCCAAGGACACCGATTACGACAGTGATCGCCGCAAATCCGACCGGAACATGGTGTGGGACAAGGTCCGGCAATGGCGAACGACGGGCCGCGTTGACCCGGTCCCGATCGACATGCCAGACCTTACGCTGGCGTTTGTCAGCAACCCCGACCACCTGCAACGACGGGACATTCCGATGACGGACGCGACGCGCGAAGCATTGCACCGGTGCCTGCCACCCGCGCCTTCGCCGACCAGCAATCAACTGGCCGCTGAATGATGAACCATCACAACCCCAGATTTTACGGCCCGCTTGCCATCGTCGATCCGTGCTGCGGTGCAGGATACGGGCCGGACGCGATGGTATCCGGCGGGCTGGGCGGGACAGAGGCCACGATCCTGCGCGTCTGCATGGCGCTGGCAGAGCGTGCGGACATCGTTCATTACCAAAAGGGCCGCACGACACCGGACCGCACGGCGGCAGGCAGACTACTGCCGCTGGACGCCGCATTCGCCCCTGCGGCGGCCCCCACCACCTATGTGGTGATCAATGCGTGGAAGGTGGCCTGCAAACTGCGCAAGGTTCATCCCGACGCACGCATCCTGTTATGGCTGCATATCTTTCCCGGCCGTCACAACCGCGCCATGGGCAAGGCTCTGGTTCAGGCGGGCGTGGACGTGGTGTGCGTATCCGCCAGCCATGCAAAGGTGTTCCGGGCCTTTGTCCCGGATGCGCCCACCCTGACCGTCCGGCACATCCACAACCCGATTGCGGATGATCTGACAACCGATGCAACCCCCGTTGACCCCGACCGGTTATTGTTTGCCAGCTCTCCGCACAAGGGGTTGGCGCAGGTTTTCCGTCAGTTTGCGGCCCTGCGGGATGCCTTTCCCGATCTTCACCTTGCCGTGGCGGACCCCGGTTATCTGGCGTGGGACACCGGACCTGTGCCGGAAGGTGTCACGTTTCTGGGCGCCCTGCCCCACGCCGCATTGATCGCGCAGATGCGGCGCGCGCTGTGCCTGTTCTATCCGCAGACCACATTTGCGGAAACCTTCGGTCTGGTCATGGCCGAAGCGAACGCCGTGGGGCTGCCGGTGCTGGCCCATCACGACATCGGTGCAAATGCAGAGGTTCTGGACGATCCGCACCAGTTGATTGACGGGACCGACACCGACCAGATCATCGCGCGCATCGGCACGTGGCGCGCGACGCGCCCGGCCGTCACCGTCAATCCGGACTTCCGGCTGCGCGCCGTCGTGCGGCAGTGGGATGATCTGTTGTCTGACGCGCAGCCGTCGGATGCCGCGATCGAAAGGGTGGCCTGAATGTTGTTGCGTCCGGATTTCAGACCTGCCGATGGGGGACCACCGGACACCCATGGGACAGAGGCTGCAGCACAGGACAGGGTGGCGCATCTGCTGGCGCAGGCCGCCGCGGACGAAGAAACCGGCGCTGCGGATATCGTCCAGTCCCTGCAGGTGCTGCGCGACGCAGGTTGGATGGACGACTGCGGCGTCGACGATCCGCTGCGGACGTCACGTCGCCTGCAACGGGTCGGCGCGGCCAATCTGCCCGTCGGCCGCTTGTGGGAAGGGCATATCAACGCGCTGTATCTGGTCCATGTCCACGGCGACGCGCGGGCGGTGTCCAGTCTGCGCAGTCTGGTCAGGGATGGCGCGGTCTTGGGTGTATGGGGTGCTGACGGGGCGGTGCCGGTCTGCCCCTCCGACGATGGCGCGACGCTGGTCGGCCAAAAGGTATTCGCGTCCGGTCTGGGCGCTGTCAGCCACGCGATCATCACGGTGTCATCCGGACCGCAGGTGCGCCTTGGTCTGATTGATGTGCGCGATGCGTCGCGCGCCGATCCCGCCCGCTGGCAAATGTCCGGCATGATATCGACCCGGTCCGGCGGTTTCGCCTGTGACGGCATTCCGGCCAAGGACGTCGTCTGGATCGGTGAGCCGGGCGTCTATGTGACAGAACCGCATTTCGTGGGCGGGGTCTGGCGGATCGCCGCCTTGCAGTCCGGCGCTGCTTTCGGTCTGCTCGAGGCGGCGGCGCATGATCTGCGGTCGCGGGACCGTCTTGCGGCCCCCGCGCAGATGGCACGCCTGTCATCGGCTGCCATTGCGGGGCTGGCGGCAGCAGCCCTTGTGGACCGCGCGGCGTTGCAGGCGCATCCCGCCGCACCTGACGCTGCTGTGCGCGCGCCTCTTGTGTCAGCGGCGGCCCGCCTTGCGACAGAGGAATGCGCGCTGGATGCGATCCGCGCCACGGAACAGTCGATCGGCCTGCCCCATTTTGCCGATGGGTCCGTCACAGGCCGCAAAGCCCGCGATCTGGCGGTCTATCTGCGGCAGGCCGCGCGGGATGCCTTGCAGTCGCGTGTCGGTGACGCCCTGTTCCAGACGAAGGGGGGGATATGGACAGTGGTGTGAACGCGCAACTGCGGCGGGTGCCCGCCCGGACCCTGACCGGTGATGCCCCCATCGTCGTGCTGGCCCCGCACCCCGATGATGAAAGCCTTGGTTGCGGGGCCTTGCTGGCCCATGCCTTTGAAAATCATGGCGCGCACGTCGTATGCATGACGGACGGCGGCAGATCGCATCCCGCGTCGTCGGACTGGCCGCCAGACCGCTTGTCTGCGCTGCGCTGGCATGAACTGTCCCATGCCATCGTGCGGTTGGGTGGTCAGCCCACCGACATGACGTGGCTGGGATACCCCGACGGCTGGCTGGGACGCGCGGATATGCATGCCGTCGCTGCGTCCATCGCGCAGATCTGCACGGTACAGGGTGCGCGGCACATGTTCGCCCCTGCGGCCGAAGATCACCACGAAGATCACCGCACGACGGCACGTATCGCCCGTCAGGTCAGCCGCCTTTTGCCCGACCTGACCGTGTTCAGCTATCCCGTCTGGAGTAGGTGGGACAACCCGGATCTGCTGGATGACGTCGCTCACCTGAACCCCGTGGCCCTTGATTCC
>JBBREW010000395.1:0-2989 GCA_038225335.1 Rhodobacterales bacterium | reverse complement strand
AACTGAAATCCCCGCCGACACCTATCCTTTTCAAGCCGACGCGGTCGATGTGGTCGCGGTCAAGGCGGTTCTGATGACCTACGAATACAATCCCAGCCGTAACGCCTACCACAGAGAAAGCTGCACGGCCGTATCGGAAGCCGCCCACCTCATCGTTGAGCATTTCGACGAATTGAAGAAGACAGGTCACCAGAAATGGCAGAAGGTGGACCTCGAGGATATCCCGCCGGGCTGGGACATCAGTGGCTGCGTACTCGCTGGACTGGCCCCGGATTATGTTTCGTCATGCACTGCAGCACCAACCGTGACTGAAAGCGAGACGAACGCCATCTACCGCCAGCGAATTTGTAACGTTATCGGCTGCTAGTTGATCGGCCACGTCCGGTTGGTCACTCTGAGGAAATAGTTGCCCAAGGCGAATAAGGGCCATCCGCGACACGCACCCGCCAGAACCGGACGTCATTGGGTGCCGGGACAATCGCGGCGGTCAACGACGTCGTAAAATCTGCAACCGGTGCTTGGTCTTCTCCGGCAAGTTCGACGTCAAAGGATTTGCCGACACCATCCCAGACCAGCTCAAGACCATCCGGGCCAAGTATGCCCATTATCGGTGACGCAGTGCTACCGGTTTGCTCTAGGGTGTTCTCCCCCAGAGGTTCATCTGCCGCAACTGCATTCCAACGCTGCGCCATCGCTTGACTGAAGGTGACACCGTCTCCCATTTCATATTTCTGACTGAGGTATCGGGCTGCACGCTTGTGACCATGCAGGGCGGCACGGGCGTAGGCAACTGCGGCCTGCCTGGGGTCGTCACTGGACAGGCCCAAGCTATAAAGCTCGTTGGCCATCACGTCCGGCTCACGACCAATCGAATTGACCGCCAGCCGGTTAACCGGACCAGGCGGTGCTTCATCGGGGCGATCCAAAGTTGTCGTCAAGCCCTTGGCATCTTCAAAATCGATCAGCGGTGTCGTAAGGCCCTGTCTGGTATCGGGGTCATTGCTGACGGCATCCACCGCGCCGGTGAAATCCTGCTCTGTCACAGTCGCCTCGGCACCCACATCCGACAATTCCATCGCGGAAGCTGACCGTTCGAGTTCAGAATCCGGCATCGTCACGAAAAACACGGTTACACCAGCAAGTGCACAGCATGCGATGATCAACGGCAACGCGTAACGCCGTCCTGTCTTCTTGGCCGTGACAGCCGGTGCAATCGGCGTGTCATAAGATTGAAAGGCAACCGGACGGGACTGCTCGGAGCCGTTGGCATTTATTGACAACTGCAGGACGGCTTCCAGATCAATTGAATCCTCATCTAAAGTCAAAAAGCTGTTGGTCGGCAGATCCGGTGGATCCGGTGGCGATTTCCTTGGCCTGTAGTCGTCCAGGTTCGCCGGAATGGATATAGCGTCCGGGATCGTTCTCAATGCCAGCGAACGTGGATCGAGATTGTCCCGCACAATGCGTCTTGCAAAGGCGAGATCCACTGGCGTATGGCCTTCGATATTGGCTAGGACAATGCAAGCGTCGGCGACCTTGTTAATCTCGCGCGGCACGTGATGCGCAACCTTTGCGATATAGGCCGCAGCATCCGGCAGGATCAGTTCCGGGCGACCGCCGGCCTTTTCAATCCGGGCAGCGATATAAATCTGTGCCTCAGTTTCTGTCAGGGGAATGAGGCTGTGCCTGTGTGCTGCCGGAATGACAAGTCCGTCGTATTCTAAACCGGCCAAACGGATAAGCAATTCGGATTGGCCGGCCAGAAGTATCGTGAGCTGGCCATGCTCCTCAGCCAGTTTGTAGAGAGTTTTCACCGCCTCGGGCGATGTACTTTGAGCCTCATCGATGATCAGCAGGGTGGGACAGCGCACTATGCTTTCGACGATACTTGCCACAGGGTCCAGTTTGTCGGACGGGGCGTGCGCTACTTTCTGCGCGACAGCGTTCAGCATATCGTCTCTGTTCGTCATTGCGCCCCAAAGCACTACAATGTCGAGCGATTTGATGTCCGAGAGATCGTCCATCAGAGCTATTAAGAATGTGGATTTTCCAGAGCCCAGAATCCCGGTCAAAACGATGAGAGGCTCTTGGGCAGCTACCGCCACCCGAATACGATCACGGACCTGCTCAAGATGTTGCGTCCAGACCATCATGGCACTGTCCGGTGCGAAGGCAAAGGGCCGCGAATGCAGGCCCAGCTTTTCCAAGTCCATCAGAGATAAGATTCCCAAACTGGTATTGTGTCCGTCATCTGTCTGCCGTCGCTAAGATACATCACTCCCTGCGTTAACCTGCGTGAGCGGTTGTCGATACCTAACCGGCCAGTAGCTTTTGACCATCCAACCACCGCACGAAACCCTACCAATATTCCGTATCGTAAACCTCGCGCCTCATTGTTGATATACTCCGAGTCCTGCGAAAGCCGAATTTGTTGACTTGACGGCTGTGTCTGGAACGATTCCGTTCTGCTTATGATCCGCTCCGACTTTCTTTCCTCACCTGAGGGTGCAACTAAGGCCGAAATCGTCGCAGCGACGGGCTGGCTCAGTCATACCGTAAGAGCATCAATGTCCGGCGCGCTGAAGAAGAACCTCGGCCTGACCATCACCTCGGAAAAGGTGGACGTCGGGGACAGGTTTGCACCATCCGCTGAACGCCAGACATCTCGACGCGCATTGAAAAAGACGGAATTTTCGCATTCTATTCGATGCGCGCCAGGAGCGAAGCCATGAGCATCACCAAGGACATCAGCCCACTGACCGAGTTCAAGCGGGATTCGGCGCGCTTGATCGCGTAGATCAAGGAAACCGCTAGGCCGCAGATCCTGACCGTGAATGGCAAGCCCTCGGTCGTCGTGATGGACGCCGCCGCGTGGCAAGTGATGCAGGACCAGTTCGACTATGCCGAAACCGTCGCCGGGATCCGCAAGGGTCTGACGCAGGCCCGTGCGGATGAAGGCGTCGAGGCGGGCCAGTTCTTTGATGGCCTC
>JBBREW010000394.1:0-2995 GCA_038225335.1 Rhodobacterales bacterium | reverse complement strand
GGATGATCTGTCCTTCAAACGCGATTTCAAGACAATTGATGGCAGCCTGTCGCAGGCGCTGCGCTTTGTCTTTGCCAAGACCGGCCTTGAATCCGGTCTGTCCGAACGGATCAGGGCCATCGTGACCATCCTGCAGGACGGCGGCACCATCGCGCGCGACCTGATCGAAACCCGCTGCACCCGGGGGGCGGACATTGCCGCGCGACTGCGGTTTTCCGTCACCGTGCAAGACGGCATCCGGTCGCTGGACGAACACTGGAACGGTCAGGGGCGCCCCGCCGGCCTGTCCGGACCGGCCATACCGCTGGGGTCGCAGATCGCCTTGCTGGCGCAGATCATCGACATTTTCCACACCGGCAGCGGCCGCGACGCCGCACGCCGCGAAATGCGAAAACGCGCCGGGACGTGGTTCGATCCCGGATTGGTGGCCGTGGCTGACCGGATCACCGCAGACCCCGGATTCTGGGCCGATCTGACCGGACCCGATCTGGAACAGACGCTTTTTGCCCTGCCCGCCGCCCGCCGGTCCGCCGCGGTGGACGCAGATTACCTTGACGACATCGCGCAGGCGTTTTCCGATGTGGTCGATGCCAAAAGCAGCTTTACCGCCGACCATTCGCGGCGGGTCACGCTGTATGCCGACATGATCGCCGAACAGCTGGGCCATGCCGCGCCGGACCGGCGCTGGTTGCGGCGGGGGGCCTTGCTGCACGATCTGGGCAAGCTTGGCGTCAGCAATCAGGTGCTGGACAAGCCGGCCAAGCTTGATGCGCTGGAATGGGCCAGCATGCGCAATCACCCGGTCACAGGTGCGCGGATCCTGTCGCGGATCGCCTGCTTTGCAGATATCGCGCCGATTGCCCGCGATCATCACGAACGGCTGGACGGGCACGGCTATCCTGCCGGCCGCGGTGCCGCCGATCTGCCGGCACAGGTGCGGATCGTGACCGTGGCCGATGTGTTCGACGCCCTGTCCGCCGCGCGTCCTTACCGGGGGCCCCTGCCCGTCGCGGATGTGTTTGACATCCTTGACCGGGACCGTGGCACGGCCTTTGACGGGGACTGCATCGACGCGCTGCGCGCTGGCCTTGATCAGTTGAAAACACAGCCCGTCTGATTGCGCGGATGTGACATCACATCCGTGCCGCAGGGCGTGACAGCCCGCCCGCGATGGGCTAGGACAGCGATGAAACCGGACACCGCCCGCACAGCACAAGGACGCAAGCCATGGCAGACAAGCACATCCACGGAGAGATGGACGCAACCGCGCAGGAAAAGACCTTTGACGGTTTCATCTGGCTGACGACCCGCGCCACCATCGGCATCGTGATCTTTCTGGTGCTTCTCGCGCTCGTCAACGGCTGATGCTGTCACGCCGCGCGGTCGTCCTTGGCCTGCCGCTGGCGGCCGTCGCGGCCTGTTCTGCACCGCAGACGTCGTCCCCCCCTGCGATGATCGCTGCGCGGCAGTTTGCCGGTCCCGGCCCGCGGGTTCTGACGCTGTTCACCATGCGCAACGTGTCCTCTGGCAGCGGTGCGCACACCAGTCTGCTGATCGACGCCCCCAGTCAGCGCATCATGTTTGATCCGGCGGGCAGCTTTCGCCATACGACCATCGCGGAACGCAACGACGTGCTGTTCGGCGTGACCCCAGAGGTCGAGGCCTATTACATCAGCTATCACGCCAGAGAGACGTTTTACGTCCTTGGTCAGACCATAGCGGTCAGCGACGCCGTCGCCGAACAGGCCGCCGCACTGGCGCTGGCCAACGGCCCTGTCGCCAGGTCATTCTGCACCAGCGCCACATCGGGCATGATCCGCCGCCTGCCCGGCTTTGGGGGCGTGTCGCAGACCCTGTTCCCCAACAGCCTCGCGCGGTCCTTCGGGGCCCTGCCGGGGGTGCGCAGCCGCGAATGGCGCGAAAACGACCCGGACAACAAGGCGCTGGCGCTGGCGGAAATCGAAATGCAGATGCGCTGACCCGCGCGGATCTGTCCCCTCAGAACAGCGCGCCTGCCGCCAACGCCGCATAAAGTGCTGCAAAGCCTGCCAGAATCGCCCAGATCACCTGCCGGGTCCACACCCCGACGCCAAGCGCCACCGCCGCCGCAATCAGCCGTGCCGCATCCGGCGTGCCCCCCGTGGCCGCGGGCCACAGGATCAGCGGGGCCACCAGCCCCGGCAGGACCGCGACAGGGGTATACCGCAGCAACCGCATCACGATATCCGGCATCGGCTTGCTGCCGATCAGGCCCAGAAACGAAAACCGGATCACGAAGGTGCCGATGGCAAGGGCGGCAATGATCGCCCAGATCTGTGCGTTGGAATAGATCACATCCGCCCCTCCAGCCAGACACCGACGGCCATGGCGCAGCCCGCCGCAATCAACAACCCGCTGCCCGACGGCAGATCGCGCAGGGCCAGCGCCACCGCAACAGAGGTGCAGGCCGCGGCGACCTGTGGCCGCGTGCGCAACATCGGCGCGACCATGGCGAGAAAGGTGATCGGCAAGGCAAAATCCAGCGCCGCCGCGGGCGGAATCGTGGTGCCGACCAGCACCCCTACCGCCGTCATCGCCACCCAGATCGGTGTGATCGGCGTGGCGACCCCGATGAAATACCGCACCCGTTGCGACAGGGTCAGCTGCGGTTGCTCCTCGAACGCCTTGACGCTGGCCAGATAGGTCTGGTCGAACAGCAGATAGGCAACCCCCGCCCGTTGCCACAGCGGGGCCGCCCCCAGATAGGGCACAAGGGCCGCCGAATACATCGCCATCCGCAGGTTGACCGCCAGTGCCGCCAGCAGCACCAGCGCGATCCCCGCCTGATCCACCATCATCTGCAAGGCCGCAAACTGCGACGCGCCCGCGATGACCAGCACGCTGAACCCCATCGCCTGCGCCAGCGTCAGCCCGGCCTCGGTCGCAGCCACCCCGAAAAGCAGGGAAAACGGCACCACCACAAGGACAAACGGCGCACCATCGCGCACGCCCTGCG
>JBBREW010000393.1:0-3012 GCA_038225335.1 Rhodobacterales bacterium | reverse complement strand
GAACCCCAAGCGTGTCAAACTGCGGCTTGTGGTGACGCGCAACGCGCTGGACAAGCTGGCCGACGCGGTGGCGCAGACGGATATGGATCCGGAAATCAGCGATCCGCGCAAATTTGCCGCCCCCATCGACCCGCAATCCGTCCATCAGGGCGCCGCATTGGAGGTCAAACCGCTGGACTGGGGCAGTCTGGAGGATATCGCACTGGGTGACGGTCCGCAGCCGCCGCGCATCATCCTGCTGGACCGCGTCACCGATCCGCACAACGTGGGCGCGATCCTGCGGTCGGCAGAGGTATTCGGCGCACGCGCGGTGGTTGCCGTGCAGCGCCACGCCGCGCCGGAAACAGGGGCGCTGGCAAAGACCGCGTCGGGTGCCCTTGAACGGCAACCCTATCTGCGGGTGCGCAATCTGGCGGATGCCATGACGCAGTTGCAGGGCATGGGGTATATCGTGCTGGGGCTGGACGGCATGGCAGAGCAGACCATCGCAGAGGCGCTGGACGGCCGGCAGGACCGGCCCGTGGCGCTGGTGCTGGGGGCCGAAGGTCCGGGATTGCGCGAAAAAAGCACGGACACCTGCGACGCGGTGGTGCGGATCGGTGCGGCGGGCGGGTTCGGGTCGCTCAACGTGTCCAACGCGGCTGCGGTCGCACTTTACGCCAGCAAGGCGTGACGGGGGCTGTTTTTGTGCGGCCCCGGCCTGCCGTCACGGACCGGTCGTCAGGGTCCGGTCGTCACGGTCCGGTCACGATGCGGAGAGTCCCGGATGCGGCGAGTCCCGGATGCGCAGGCAGGCCCCGCCCCCATGTCAAAGGTCAGGCAGGCTGCGGAACCGGCGTGTCTGTGATGATAGTCCCTCGTTCCACACCTTGCGCCCGGGCCCGGCCCGGGCGCCTTTTTGACCAAGGCAGCCATCATGGATGATAAAACCCTGCACGATATTCTGAAACGGGTGCGCAGGATTGCCGTCGTCGGCATGTCCGCCAACACCGCCCGGCCCAGTCACGGTGTCGCCCGCTATCTGCAAGGTGCGGGCTATCAGATCGTGCCGGTGAACCCCGGTCTGGCCAGGCAGACCTTGTTGGGTGAAACGGTCTATGGCCATCTGGCGGATGTGCCGGATGCGGTGGATATGGTCGATGTGTTCCGCACCTCTGATGCCGTGCCGGGGATCGTGCAAGAGGCGCTGGCCCGTTGGCCCGGTCTGGACGTCATCTGGCTGCAACTGGGCGTCCGCCACGATGCCGCCGCCGCCGCGGCGCGCGCGCAGGGCGTGACGGTGGTGCAGGACAGGTGTCCCAAGATCGATCATCAGCGGCTGATCGGGCGGTGAACCTGCGCGTGTGAGGGGTGCCGGTCCTGTGGCGGCCCCGCGCGCGGGGCTGGTCTTATGGGGGCGTGGGACCAGGCCGTCCCTGCGGGACGGGTGGAGGCGCTGCCTCCACACCTCCGGGATATTTGGGACGAGAAGAAAGGGACGTGCGGGAGAGGGGTTGGGCGGCCCGAGCTGGACGGATGGGGCTGGATAGCTGGGGATGGGCGGTTGCGCCTTTGCGGTGCGGCCCCATAGATCCCGCGGGGGCGTGTCAGGAGGGGCGGGCTGCTTTTTCGGCAAGGCCGGATCTGGCCTGACGGCGGTCCAGTTCCTGCATCACATCCGCAAGCGGCACGTCGCAGGCGGCCAGCATGACCAGCAAGTGATAAAGCGTGTCGGCGGCCTCTGATGTCAGGGCCGCGCGGTCGCCGCGCACCGCTTCGATGATCGCCTCGATCGCTTCTTCGCCGAACTTTTCAGCGCATTTCGCCGGACCCTTGGCCAACAGCCGGGCGGTCCAGCTGCTGTCGGGATCGGCTGATTTGCGGGTGGCGATGATCGCGGCCAGATCGTCAAGGGTCATGACAGCCTCATGGGGATGCCAGCGTCGTGCATATGCTGTTTCGCCTGTGGGATGGTGAAGGTGCCGAAGTGAAAGATCGATGCCGCCAGCACAGCAGAGGCCCCCCCCTCGCGGACACCCGCAACCAGATGGTCCAGCGTGCCGGCCCCGCCGGATGCGATGACCGGGACGTTGACCGCATCGGACACGGCCCGGGTCAGGGGGATGTTGTAGCCGGTTTTGACGCCGTCATTGTCCATGGCGGTCAGAAGGATTTCACCCGCGCCTTTTGCGACGACGGTGCGGGCAAATTCCACGGCGTCGATCCCGGTGGGCCGCCTGCCGCCATGGGTGAAGATCTCCCAGCGGCCCGGGGCCACGGTCTTGGCGTCGATCGCCACGACGATGCACTGCGAGCCAAAGCGCATCGCCGCCTCTGTCACCACGTCGGGGTTGGCCACGGCAGCGGAGTTGAAGCTGACCTTGTCGGCCCCCGCCAGCAGCAAGGCGCGCACGTCGTGATGGGTCCGCACGCCACCGCCGATGGTCAGGGGCATGAAACACGCCTCTGCCGTGCGGGTGGCCAGATCGAACATCGTGCTGCGGTTCTCGTGGCTCGCCATGATGTCCAGAAAACACAGCTCGTCCGCGCCCGCCGCGTTATAGGCGATGGCCGCATCCACCGGATCGCCTGCATCGCGCAGACCGACGAAATTGACGCCCTTGACCACGCGGCCATTGGCGACATCAAGGCAGGGGATGATCCGGGTCTTCAGCATGGCGGGGTGATACCGCGTGGATGCGGTCAGGGAAAGGGGAACCTGAGACAGGGTGGTTCGTTGGGTCGCACGTTGACCCAAAGGAGAAACCGATGATCCGTGCGACTGTTCTGGCGCTTGCCCTTGCCACACCCGCCATGGCGGATACCGTGACCCGCACCACTGACCGCAGCGTGTCAGAGGCCATGGACGCGCTGGAGGCGGCGGTCACGGATGGCGGTGCCACGGTGTTTGCCCGTGTCGATCACGCTGCAGGGGCCGCATCCGTCAACATGACCCTGCCTGCCGCCGAAGTGCTGATTTTCGGCAATCCCGCCCTTGGGACGCCCGCCATGGTCGATGACATCCGCGCCGGG
>JBBREW010000392.1:0-3014 GCA_038225335.1 Rhodobacterales bacterium | reverse complement strand
CGTGCGGCTGCCCAAGGGCAACTGCCAGCACTTCAGCTTGTAAACCATGCCATCCGTTGTGAAAAACAAAAGCTGTGTATGGGTGTTGGCCACGAAAAGGGTGGTGACCACGTCCTCTTCCTTGGTGGCCATCGAAGACAGTCCTTTGCCGCCCCTGCGCTGTGCGCGGAAATCGGCAAGTGCTGTGCGTTTGATGTAGCCGCCGGACGTGACGGTGACGACCATGTCTTCACGCTCGATCAGGTCTTCGTCGTCCATATCGGCCGCCCAGTCGACGATTTCTGACCGCCGCGGCACGGCGAACTGGTCGCGGACCTCTGTCAATTCATCGCGGATGATCTGCATGATCCGGTCGCGTGATCCGAGGATATCAAGGTAATCGCGGATCTTGGCCGCCAGATCCTTCAACTCGTCGGTGACTTCCTTGACGCCGATCTGGGTCAGGCGTTGCAGGCGCAGTTCAAGGATCGCGCGGGCCTGTGCCTCGCTCAGGTTATAGGTGCCGTCGTCGTTGGCGGTATGGGTCGGATCGTCGATCAGCGCGATATATTCCAGAATGTCCTGCGCGGGCCAGCGGCGGGTCATCAGCGCCTCGCGGGCCTCTGATGCGTCGGCGGACTGGCGGATGGTCGCCACGATTTCGTCGATGTTGGTGACAGCCACGGCGAGACCACACAGGATATGCGACCGTTCCCGCGCCTTGCGCAGTTCGAACGCGGTGCGGCGGGCGACCACATCTTCGCGGAAATCGACAAAGGCGGTCAGGAACCGGCGCAGGGTCAGGGTTTCCGGGCGGCCACCGTTCAGCGCCAGCATGTTGCAGGCAAAATTGGTCTGCATGGGGGTAAAGCGGAACAGCTGGTTCAGCACCACCTCTGCCGTCGCATCGCGTTTCAGTTCGACCACGACCCGCACGCCGTTGCGGTCGGATTCGTCCTGCACATGGCTGATGCCTTCGATCCGCTTGTCGCGGGCGGCCTCTGCGATACGGTCGATCATTGCGGATTTGTTGACCTGATAGGGCACGTCGTCGATGACGATGGCCCAACGGTCCTTGCGGATTTCCTCTGTATGGGTGCGCGATCGCATGATCACGGACCCGCGCCCTTCCAGATAGGCCTTGCGCGCGCCGGACCGCCCAAGGATCACACCGCCGGTCGGGAAATCGGGGGCAGGGATATAGTCGATCAGCTCTTCGCTGGTCAGATCCGGGTTGTCGATCAGCGCCAGCGTGGCCGCGATCACCTCTCCCAGATTGTGGGGCGGGATATTAGTCGCCATGCCGACAGCGATACCACCCGCGCCGTTGACCAGCATGTTGGGATATTTTGCAGGCAGAACCGTGGGTTCGCGGTCCTTGCCGTCATAGTTGAACTGGAAATCGACGGTATCCTTGTCGATGTCGTCCAACAGGTAATTGGCGACCTTGCGCATACGCACTTCGGTATAGCGATAGGCGGCAGCCTTGTCGCCGTCCATCGAACCGAAATTCCCCTGACCGTCCAGCAGCACAAGGCTCATGGAAAAATTCTGCGCCATCCGCACAAGGGCGTCATAGATCGCGGAATCGCCGTGGGGGTGATATTTACCCATCGTTTCAGCCACGGGCCGCGAGGATTTCCGGTAGGGCTTGTCAAAGGTGTTGTTGGTATCGTGCATCGCATAAAGAATGCGCCGGTGCACCGGTTTCAGACCGTCGCGCAGGTCAGGAATGGCCCGGCTGACGATCACAGACATGGCATAGTCAAGGTAGGCGGTTTTCATTTCGTGTTCGATGGTCACCGAAGGGCCGTCATAGGTCCACTTCGGTGCCGGAATTTCGTCTTCGTTTTCAGGAGTTTCCGGTGTATCGTTCACGTGACTGCCTTGCGTTGTGCCTGCCCCATATCTGGGTCGCGCAATCTTAGCAGATACCCGATCTGGTACGCAACGCCTGATGCCGCGATCCTTTGGCAGCATGCCCCTGATAGTGCCAATAATCTGTTTTCATTGACAATTAATCAGGCTGTGCAAATCTGTCGGTGGGGGGCGGCCAGACAGGGGTGATACGATGACGACAGAGACGGAACTGATGATGCGGGGCTACGGCCTGACGACGGCGGAAATGACCTTTCACATGCCCGACTATCCGCATGTCCTGAATACATTTGTCTGGCAGGACTATGACCTGGCACCCGATCATGACCGGTTGCTGAAATTCATCGGTTTCTGGCGCGACACGCTTGATGGTCCGTTGCATTCCGTTCGCTATGTGCATCGCAAGATGATCAGCCCCGGCGAATGGCGCAATGTGGTCGGTGAATTCCATTATCACTGACACGCGGTTTGCGCGCGGTGGACCGGGGCGCTGCCCCGGACCCCGGGATATTTGACACGAGAAGAAACTGGGACCGCACCCCTTTGGGTCAGGCGTGACTGCGCGTCGGGCGATCGAACACCCGCCGCCCCAGCAAGGACGCGGTCAGATCCACCATCAGGGATGCGGTCCGGCCCCGGTCATCCAGAAAGGGGTTCAGTTCGACCAGATCCAAAGAGGTGACGAGACCGCTGTCGCACAGCATTTCCATCACCAGATGGCCTTCGCGCACGGTGGCCCCACCCGGCACGGTGGTGCCCACCGCCGGTGCAACGGAAGGATCAAGGAAATCCACGTCAAGGCTGACGTGCAGCATGCCGTTCACCGCTGCGACCCGGTCGAGAAACGCAGCCAGAGGGGTGCGGATGCCTGTTTCATCAATCACCCGCATGTCAACGACATCCACGTTCATGTCCAGCAAGGCCGCGTGTTCCGCTGCATCGACCGACCGCAGACCGATCATGCAGATATGTGCGGGGTCCACCGGGGCGGGCAAAGGCGGGAACGCCGCGAACCCGCTGCGACCGATGACGTAGCCGACAGGTGTGCCGTGCAAATGACCGCTGTCGGTTGTATCCGGCGTGTGGATGTCGCTGTGCGCATCCAGCCACAAGGCAAAGAACGGCCGCCCCGACGTCTGCGCATGGGCGGCCATGCC
>JBBREW010000391.1:0-3016 GCA_038225335.1 Rhodobacterales bacterium | reverse complement strand
CCCCGCCTTGTCAAAGGCGATGTCAAGCTTGTCACCCTCGATCCCCTCGATCACGCCATAGCCGAATTTCTGGTGGAACACCCGGTCCCCGGTGGTAAAGGCGCTGACCGCATCCAGATCAATGACCATGTTGCGCGCCTCCGCCGGCTGACCCATGCCCCGCGCCGCACCGCGCGCCTGCAGGCGGCGCCACCCGGGAGAGTTATAGACATTCGCGTCATGGGCCTTCTGGTGCAGATCGCTCATGCCTTCTTCGCGCAGCTTGGGGCTGGCGGTCGCGGCCATGCCCGCGGCACCGTAACCGCCGCCATAAAGACCCGGCGGCGTCAGCACCTCGACATGGGCCACGGGCAATTCGTCGATGAACCGCGACGGCATCGCGGACTGCCACTGGCCATAGACCCGGCGGTTGGCGGCAAAGGACACGGTGCAGATCGCTTCTGCCCGCGTGATACCGACATAGGCAAGACGGCGTTCTTCTTCCAAGCCTTTCACACCCGATTCGTCCATGCTGCGCTGGGACGGGAACAAGCCATCCTCCCAGCCCGGCAGGAATACGGCGGGAAATTCCAGCCCCTTGGCGGCATGCAGGGTCATGATACTGACCTTTTCGCCGTCCGCTTCCGTCTCGTTGTCCATGATCAGGGCGACGTGTTCCAGAAACCCTTGCAGGTTTTCAAAGTTGTCCAGCGCCTTGACCAGTTCCTTGAGGTTTTCCAGACGCCCGGGCGCCTCTGGTGTCTTGTCAGCCTGCCACATGCCGGTATAGCCGGATTCGTCCAGAATCATTTCGGCCAGTTCCTGATGGGTATCGGCCTCTGCGCGGACCTGTCCGTGCCAGCGGTCGATCCCGTCCACCAGCAAGGCCAGCTCTTTCAGACCGCGCCCGCCCAGCAGCCGCGCCTGCACCGCAATCCGCGCGCCTTCGACCAGACCGACACCGTTCTGGCGGGCGGCGCCTTGAATGGTCTGGATGGCCTTGTCGCCCAGACCGCGCTTGGGGGTGTTCACGATCCTCTCGAACGCCAGATCGTCGTCGGGGCTGACGGCCAGCCGGAAATAGGCCATCGCATCCCGGATTTCCAACCTTTCATAGAATCGCGGCCCGCCGATCACGCGGTAAGGCAGTCCGATGGTCAGAAAACGATCCTCGAAGGCGCGCATCTGATGCGACGCCCGCACCAGAATAGCCTGCGCGTCCAGACCGACCTTTGCCAGTCCCCGCGTGCCGCGCTGCAAGGCTTCGACTTCGTCGCCGATCCAGCGGGCTTCTTCTTCGCCGTCCCAATGGCCGATCAGGCGGACCTTTTCCCCGCCAGAGGATTCGGTGAACAGCGTCTTGCCCAGACGCCCCTTGTTGGCCGCGATCACGCCGGATGCTGCGGCAAGGATGTGTTCGGTGGACCGATAGTTCTGTTCCAGCTTGACGACGGTGGCCCCCGGAAAGTCCTGTTCGAACCGCAGGATGTTACCCACCTCTGCCCCGCGCCAGCCATAAATCGACTGATCGTCGTCGCCGACGCAGCAGATATTCTTGTGGGCCGCCGCCAACAGGCGCAGCCACAGATACTGGGCCACGTTGGTATCCTGATATTCGTCCACAAGGATATAGCGGAACCGCCGTTGGTATTGGTCCAGCACATCGGCGTGGGTCTGGAATATCGTCACCATGTGCAGCAGCAGATCGCCGAAATCGCAGGCGTTCAGATCCAGCAGGCGACGCTGATAGGCCGCATAAAGGTCAACGCCCTTGTGGTCGAAGGCCCCCGCATCGGCCAGCGGCACCTTGTCCGGGGTATAGGCCTTGTTTTTCCAGCCGTCGATCAGACCGGCCAGCATCCGCGGCGGCCAGCGTTTTTCGTCGATGCCGCCCGCGATGATCAGTTGTTTCATCAACCGGACCTGATCGTCGGTGTCCAGAATGGTGAAGTTGGATTTCAGCCCCACCAGTTCCGCATGCCGCCGCAGCAGTTTCACACAGACCGAATGAAAGGTGCCAAGCCATGGCATGCCTTCAACGGTTTCGCCCATCAGGCGGCCCACGCGATTCTTCATCTCGCGGGCGGCCTTGTTGGTGAATGTCACCGCCAGAATATCCTGTGGGCGGGCGGTGCCGGTCACCAGCAGATGCGCGATCCGTGCGGTCAGCGCGCGGGTCTTGCCCGTCCCTGCCCCGGCCAGCATCAGAACAGGCCCGTCCAGGGCCAGCACCGCCGCCCGCTGCGCCGGGTTCAGCCCGTCCAGATAGGGACCCGCGCTGCGCTGTGGCATCGCCTGCTGGCTGAGCGGGCGGGCCGCTGCCTCGAATGCGTCGTCTTCGGAATAACTGCTCATCGTTCCACGATACGCCCGTTTGCACAGCAGATAAAGCCCCTGTTCACGATCCGTTCACCGCCCTATCGCAACAAAGCCGCACCGTGCGCCAGCCCTATGGGTGCAGACGTTCGACGGGCTGGACATCCGCCTTGTCGGCCCTAACAATGCTGCAACTGCAAAGGAACTGTGCCATGGCCGACTTCAAGAAAATCCTGATTGCCAACCGCGGCGAAATCGCCATCCGCGTCATGCGCGCCGCCAATGAAATGGGCAAACGCACCGTCGCCGTCTACGCAGAAGAGGACAAGTTGTCGCTGCACCGCTTCAAGGCGGACGAGGCTTACCGCATCGGCGCAGGCATGGGGCCGGTTGCGGCCTATCTGAGCATATCGGAAATCATCCGCGTCGCCCGCATGTGCGGCGCGGACGCGATCCACCCCGGCTATGGCCTGCTGTCGGAAAACCCTGAATTCGTGGATGCCTGCACGGCTGCGGGGATCACCTTTATCGGCCCGAAGGCGCAGACGATGCGCGAATTGGGGGACAAGGCCAGCGCCCGGCAGGTCGCCATCGCCGCCGGTGTGCCCGTCATCCCCGCCACCGAAGTGCTGGGCGACGACATGGCCCTGATCAAGAAGCAGGCGGCAGAGGTCGGTTATCCCCTGATGCTGAAGGCGTCATGGGGCGGCGGCGGGCGCGG
>JBBREW010000390.1:0-3019 GCA_038225335.1 Rhodobacterales bacterium | reverse complement strand
CGCAGGGATGGCGGCGGCGGGTGGTCGCGTGGTCGGATACGAGGCGAACGGTGGGTTCCTGCTGGGGTTCGATGCGGCAGGGCCCAAGGGGTCGCTGCCGGCACTGGACACCCGCGACGCGGTGCTGCCATTTGTGGCGCCGCTGGTGGTCGCCGGGGATGCGGGGCTTTCCGCACTGGTGGCAGGACAGCCACCCCGGTTCACCGCCGCCGACCGGTTGCAGGACGTGGCCACGGAAAAATCACTGGCCTTGGTCGCTCAATTCGACACTGATCCGGGCAAACGCGCCGATTTTCTGGCGCTTTTTGACGGGACAGAGGCGGCGGTGGATCGCACCGACGGGCTGCGCATGACGCTGACCGACGGACGGATTCTGCATCTGCGCCCGTCCGGCAACGCGCCGGAGTTGCGGTTCTTCGCCGAGGCGGACAGCGCCGCGCGGGCGGCGGATACGCTGAACACCGGGCTTGCTGCCTTGGCAAAGGCCCTGCAATAGGGTCTATGCCGGGCCGTGATCCGCCAGCCGTTGCAGACCGGCGATCAGATGGGTGCGGATATGGGCGCGGGCGCGGGCCACATGCCGGTCGCTGAACAGATCGCGCAGAACCCCTTGGGCTGTGGCATAGGCCGCGCAGAAGGCTGCATCCTCTGATCCCGGCAGGGTGCGGGCGGCCTGATCGGGTGTCAGCCCGTGCAGATTGACCCAGGCCTTTGGCGGCAGGCCAAGGGCATGGACCACATGGGCGGGGCTTGCGAGATAGAGCGGTCGCGATCCCACGGCAAAGGCGTCGAACAGCTTTTCCGACAGATAGGCGGGCTGGTGGGTGTTTTCGATCCCCGACAGCAGGCGGCTGTGATGGTCCAGCTGCGCCAGCTTGTCTCCGTGCCAGTCGGTCAGGCCAAGGCGTGTCGTATGGCCGGGCCAGCCGCCGCCCTGCCGCACCACGCGCCCGGTGGCTGCAAGCGCCAACAGGGTGCGATAGGCACACAGCCCGGTGATGTCAGCTTCGGGCCATGTCACGTCGTGAAACGACTCGGACCGGTATTCCGCCATGAAGACCGCATCACAGCGCCGCGCGGCAAAGCGGGCCTGCCACTGGGCTGCATCAAAGGCGGCGTTGCGGGCAAAAAGCCTTTGATAGGACCTGATATAGCGGGGATCGGTCAGCAGGAAATAGGGGATGGGGGCCGGGGTGAACAGGGCCGTGGTGTGGTGGTTCAACTGGTGCAGCCGTCCGGCGGGCAATGTGATCACATCCGCCAGCGGGTCGGGGGAAAAGAGGCTGTCCCAGAACGGCTCCTCGGACAGCAGAAGGGTATTGCGGGATATTGTGATCACATCGCGGGGGTGGGCAAAGACATGCAGGTCCGCAGCCCCGTCGGTGACGCTGACATGATCCGCCCAGAGTGGGGCGAGGTGCGGATAGGCGAGCGGCGTGCGGTGCGCGTGGGGGCCGTGCAGGCGGACGGTGACGCGGGCGATGCCGACGCAGGGCGGGGCCGCAGGTTTCAGGATCTGTTGCAGGGGAATTGCGCGGTTTTTCAGGATCAGCCGCGCACCGGGGGCAGGATCGGCCAGCCAATGCGGCAGGCTGTGAGCCAGCCAGTTGGCGGCGGTGGGGTCATGATCCGCCAGATCCGCCACCGCATCCAGCAAGGCGGGACCGGGGGTCGCCCGGGTCACCGCCCAGCGGTCCGGGGTCGTGGTGACAGGGCCCTGCATCCGCAGGGCGTGCATGAAGGCGATATCGCTACGTGCCACCCCTTCGGCGCGGCGCGGACCGTTGGGGAACAGGGCGCTGCGCGGCAGGATCATCTGCGCCAGATCGGGGTCCGGGCCGCAGAACAGGGTCTGTTGCAGAGGATATGGCAGGGGGCCGGTCAATCGGCTGCGCCCGTCAAGGATCAGCAGATGCGGGGCGGTCGCCGCATCAAGGCCCAGATGCGTGGCGATGCCGCCATCGCCCGGCGATGTGATATCGGTGACGATGGGTGTGACGGTGACACCTGCAGGCCAGGGGCGGTGGTGGATCATCGTCAGAACCCGGGTCAGGGCGCGGGCATCGCCGCTGTCGTCCACAAGGATCACCTGATCCCCGTGGCGCACCCGCGCCACCACACTGTCCAGCAGCGCGGGCGGCGCGTCCCGCAGCAGGCAGAGGATCGATATCACGGGGCGGGGCCGGTGGGAGTGGGGCCAGCAGGATGGGGTGCGGTGAGGGTTGCGATCCGGGCCATCAGCGCCGGATCATGGGTGGCGATGTCGCCGTGCCAGTCTGCGATGGTGACGTGCAGCCAGTGGTGCAGGGCCGCATCAAGACCCGCGTGGTGCGGCGCATCAAGGGTGCCTCTGATCCAGTCCGCCAAGCCCAGCACAAAGCCTGCAAGCGCGCAGCGCAGATCCGGGGCGGTCAGCACCGCCACCACCGGCGCCAGCGCATCGAACACCGCCAGCCGTTCGGCCCCGCGCCGGTTCGTCTGCCGCCCGGCGTCGGCGGCGACCATATGCCAGACACAGACCCGGTCAGAGGTGAGGACCCGCGCCGCATGGTGAAAGCACAGCCAGTGCAGGGTCAGATCCTCGTGCACGGGAGTTGTGGCACAGCGGATGTCGTGGTCGCGCAGAAAGGCGGTGCGATAGACCTTGTTCCACGGATAATTGGCGGTCTGTGCCAGCAGGGGCCAGACCGCGCGGGGTGCGTCCGCCAGCGCGCCTGTGGCCAGACCCGCGGCCTGCCAGAACGCATCATCCCAGGGCGGTTGCCCCCAGTGACCGGGGTTGGAAAAGCGGCTGTCGGCGTATTTGAACAGGCAGATGTCGAAAGGGTCGAGCGTTGTTGCATCGGACCCGGCCAGATCGGCCAGCAGTCCGGCCAGATCGGCGGTGGGCAGATCATCACTGTCGATGAAGATCAGGTGCGGCGCGGTCACGGCGGCGACCCCTGCGCTGCGGGCGGGACCGGGGCCAAGGGGTGTGTCATGCCGGATCAGGGTCACCCCTGTGGCTACGACCGGCACC
>JBBREW010000389.1:0-3035 GCA_038225335.1 Rhodobacterales bacterium | reverse complement strand
GCAGGCACCGCGATCCTGTTCCTGTTGCAAGCGGCAGAGGTCAGCCATTGGCACACCGTCGATGCGGCGGAAATCTGGTTCTGGCATGCGGGTGCGCCCCTGATCCTGTCGCGGGCAGCAGACACAACCGGCCCCGCGACCGACGATGTGCTGGGGCCCGATGTGATGGCAGGTCAGTCACCGCAACTCATCGTGTTACCCCATCACTGGCAATCGGCGCGCAGCACCGGTGACTGGACCTTGGTCAGTTGCACGGTGACGCCCGGATTCACCTTTGACGGTTTTCATCTGGCGGCACCGGGGTTCGACATTCCGCGCTGACGGGTCGGACAGCGACCCGCGCGCGGGGCGTTTGCACCTTGGCTGTCGGCGGTGGCTTTGACATGGTGCCCGCATTGTCGGCGCTGTCCGGCATCCGCAAAAGGACATCTGCCATGACCGACACAGCCCGCACCGTCATCATCCACGCGACCGGAGGGCCAGAGGTCCTGACGCTGGAGGATCGCCCCGTCGGCGCGCCCAGCCAAGGCGAGATCCGGATCGACCACAAGGCCTGCGGGTTGAATTACATCGACGTTTATCATCGCAGCGGTGTCTATCCCCTGTCCCTGCCGCACAGCATCGGAATGGAGGCCGCGGGGATCGTCACGGCGGTCGGCGCTGGCGTGACGCATCTGGCGGTGGGCGACCGCGTGGCCTATGCCGCACAGCCGCCCGGTGCCTATACGCAGGCCCGCGTGATGCCCGCAGCGCAGGTCTGCCCCCTGCCCGACGCAATTTCCTTTGCCGAAGGTGCGGCGATGATGTTGCAGGGCATGACGGTGGAATATCTGTTCCATCGCACTGTCCCGCTGAAGGCCGGGGATACCGTCCTGATGCACGCCGCCGCCGGCGGGGTCGGTCTGATCGCCTGCCAATGGGCGAAATCCGAAGGCATCACCCTGATCGGCACCGCAGGCAGCGACGCAAAGTGCCAGTTGGCGCTGGATCACGGCGCGGCGCATATGATCAATTACAGCACCGAGGATTTCACCGCCCGCGTGCGCGCGATCACCGAGGGGCGCGGTGTGGACGTGGTGATGGATTCCATCGGGCGCGATACCTTTGCGGGTTCGTTGGATTGCCTGCGCCCCTTGGGCATGATGATCAGCTTTGGCAACGCGTCGGGCGTTGTGCCGCCCGTTGATCTGGGTGTTCTGGCAGCCAAGGGATCGTTGCAGATCACCCGCCCCACCCTGTTCACCCATATTTCGGACCACGCGACCTGTCAGGCCATGGCCGCCCATCTGTGCGACAAGGTCACCAGCGGCGCTGTGCGGATCACCATCGGCCAGACCTTTGATCTGGCGGATGTCGCGGCGGCCCACCGCGCGCTGGAATCACGCGAAACGACCGGGTCCACGGTGCTGACCCTCTGACGCAGGCGTGATGGGTGCGGACTGGCACGACGGTGAAGCTGCGTCATATCACGTGGCATGACACATCTGACACGCCGCCTGTTCATCGCCAGCACGCTGGTCGCCGCCACCACCGCCACCCGCCTGCCCGCGCAGCCGACGCCCACGTGGGACAGTGTCACGGACCGCGCGCGCGGCCTTGATCAGCTGCACAGTCTGATCGTGGCCAAGGCGGGACAGACGGTGATCGCGACCGCCCCGCGCGGTCGTGGGCTTGACGGGTTGGCCAATGTGAAATCCGTGTCCAAGACGCTTGTGGCCACCCTGACCGGGGCGGCCGTCGACCGGGGTGAATTGACGCTGAACAGCACCCTGTCCGACGTGGCCCCCGCCCTGATCCCCAATGGGGCCGACAGCCGCGTTGCGGACCTGACGGTGCTGGATCTGGTCACCATGCGTGCCGGGCTGGAACGCACATCGGGGGGCAACTATGGTGGCTGGGTGTCCAGCGCCAACTGGGTCGCCAATGCGCTTGCGCGTCCCATGGTGGCGACCCCCGGTCAGGCGATGCAGTATTCCACCGGCACGATCCATGTGCTGGGTGCCGTTCTGGCAGAGGCAGGCAATGCCAGCCTGCTTGATCTGGCCCGGTCTCGGCTGGGGCGCCCTTTGGGTATCGACATCCCGCCGTGGACCCGCGACCCGCAGGGCCGCTATCTGGGTGGCAACGAAATGGCGCTGACCCCCAACGCCATGCTGCGCTTTGGCGAAATGATCCGGCAGGGCGGCGTCTGGAACGGCACGCAGGTCGTCAGCCGCGATTGGATCGCCGCATCGTTCCGGCCCAACACCCGGTCACCCTATTCGGGTCTGTCCTATGGTCTGGGGTGGTTTCTGGGACAGGCGCAGGGGACGGATTATGCGCTGGCGCGTGGCTATGGCGGGCAGATCATCTGCGTCGTGCCCGCGCTGGATACCACCATCGTCATCACCTCTGACCCGCTGTTGCCCGCGCGCAGCGGCGGCTATTTCGGGACGCTGATGGACCTGATTGAAAACGACATCATCCCGGCATCGCGCGCTGCGTGACAAAACACGGTATGCCAACGTATACCGTCTTCCCGAGCGCCTGCTTTTCCGCTAGGACGTGGTGCAATCGCAATGTGCCATCGGAGACTGTCCATGTCCAAGATCAAGGTAGCCAACCCTGTCGTCGAACTCGACGGCGACGAGATGACCCGCATCATCTGGGATATCATCAAGCAAAAGCTGATCCTGCCCTATCTGGATGTGGACCTGCTGTATTACGACCTGAGCATGGAAGAGCGTGATCGCACCGACGACCAGATCACCATCGATGCCGCCCACAAGATCGCCGAAGTCGGCGTCGGTGTGAAATGCGCCACGATCACCCCCGACGAACAAAGGGTCGAGGAATTCGGCCTGAAGAAGATGTGGCGCAGCCCCAATGGCACGATCCGCAACATCCTTGGCGGCGTCATTTTCCGCGAACCGATCATCTGCAAGAACGTGCCCCGTCTGGTGCCGGGCTGGACCCAGCCGATCATCGTCGGCCGTCATGCCTTTGGCGATCAATACAAGGCGACGGATTTCCGGTTCCCGGGCAAAGGCAAGCTG
>JBBREW010000388.1:0-3043 GCA_038225335.1 Rhodobacterales bacterium | reverse complement strand
ACGTCGCTGAAGTCAGGAATTTTGTATGAATTGTTTTTTGTCCTTCACGGCAGTTGCAATGGTCATTTCAACACCGCTTTTTGCACAATCCACACCGGGTGATGTTGCAAAAGGTGAAGCATTGTTCGGTCGCCAGTGCGTCGTCTGCCATGTCATCAAGGATGCGGATGGCACGATCATTGCCGGTAGCAATGCCGGGTCCGGACCAAATCTTTACGGTGTCGTCGGTGCAGTTGCCGGTTCCGTGGAAGGCTATGCCTATAGTGCGTCACTGACACGTTACGGCGAGAGCGGTGCTGTCTGGGACGAAGACAACTTCGTCGCCTTTTTGCAGGACCCGACGGGGCATTTGCGGGATGCGCTGGACGATCCGCGGGCCCGCAGCAAGATGTCCTACAAGCTGCGTGGGAACGAAGAAGCGCAGGATATTTTGGCATATCTTGCGCAATTCACTGCCGAAGACGCACCGTCAGACGATACAGATTCAGCGGCGGCGACTGACGCGACGCCTTTGGCTGAAGAAACCGCAGTCGCGTTCGATATTGAAGCCGGAGAGGATTTATACCAGACCGGGTGCCGGAACTGTCATGGTCCTGCGGCCAAAGGCATGGCGAGTTTCCCGAAACTTGCCGGCCGGGATTTCGCCTATATCGCCACAAAACTAGAGCAGTATAAAGCGGGCGAAGTAGTTGGCCCGAATTCCGCCCTGATGATGCCTGTCGCTGCCGATTTATCCCAGACGGATATCGCAAATGTGGCAGGCTATGTCGCGACGACATTCCAGTAAGGTCATCTGCGAAATTGCCCTGACGCTGGGGAACCTTCCGACCTCGTTGCGCGTTGAGCACCGCCTGGTGCTGTTTATCCACAACGCGCGACAGGTGGAATACTTTGAGGGAGGAATACCATGCGTTTTCATATAAAGGGTCGGCCGGAACTGTCCATCATCGCCGTGGCTGCGGCGACGATGGCGATTGGTTCGCCCATCCTCGCGCAGAATGGCGCAAATACCAGTAGCCTTACACACAGCATCGTTCTGTCTGATCTCGATAATCCATGGGACATGGCGTTCCTTGACGATGGCACGATGTTCTTCACTGAAAAGTGCCAAGGGCTGTCTGTCATGATGCCGTCGGGCGAGGTGAACGCGCTGCTTGGGATGAGCGCGCCAGAGGGCGAAGAGGCCAGCACTGATTATGCCACTGCGGGCGATGACCTGTTCTGCGAAGGACAGGCAGGCATGCAGGGCGTGGCCGTTGATCCGGACTTTGCCGAAAATCGCCGGATTTATGTCTATGCGACATCAAACATGTCCGAACCACACACCAACCGGTTGATGCGGCTGGAGGTGAGCGAGGATTTCACCAACGTGTCAGAACGCACGGACATCGTGGACGACGTCCCCTACAAGATGGAAGCCAGTGATCAGCCATTTGGCGGGCCGGGCGCGCACAACGGCGGCCGCGTGCGGTTCGATCCGGAGGGCAATCTGTTTCTGACAACCGGCGACACCCACAATCCCGAAGTGCCGCAAAGCCCGACCATGATGGGCGGCAAGGTGCTGCGTATTGATACCGATGGCAACGCGATCGAAGCCAACAATGCGCCCGACGAATTTGATCCGCGTATCTATACCTACGGCCATCGGAACCCACAGGGGATTGCATTTCATCCAGCAACCGGCACCCCCATCACCGTCGAACACGGACCGTGGCATTCTGATGAAATCACGGTACTGCAAAACGGCGGCAACGCTGGATGGGACCCGCGGCCAAGCGTGGCTGGTCGGTCCGATGACTGCCCCGACGGCTATTGCGGGTACGAGCCCAATCAGATGGACGCCATGAACCGGTACGAGCGTGCGGAATACATGCCGATGACCGATTTTGAAACCTATCCTGACGCGATGCCGCCGGTCTGGACCAACAATGGCTGGTCGCAGGGCAGCTCGTCTGCCGCCTTCCTTGAAGGTGAGGCCTGGGGCGATTGGGACGGTGCCATGGT
The DNA here is from genome assembly GCA_038225335.1 of Rhodobacterales bacterium. Lineage (GTDB taxonomy): Bacteria > Pseudomonadota > Alphaproteobacteria > Rhodobacterales > Rhodobacteraceae > Loktanella. Next base: position 1,039 of record JBBREW010000388.1, on the reverse strand, counting down.
CGTCGGCCTGATGGGCATCGGTTTCGGTGGCACACCGATCGGTCAGCGTATCGACGTCGTCCAGTTCGATGAAGAGGGCACAACCGTTCTGGATGTGACAGAGATGACCCTGCCGATGGAGCCGGGCCGTTTCCGGTCCTTGGTCCTTGCACCGGACGGGAGCCTTTACGCCGCCGTTGACGAGGGTGAAATCCACAAGATGACGCCCCCCGCAAACTAAGAAATAGCAGACGGTCGCGCCGCTTTCCGGCGGCGCGACACGTTCCCCGGTTCAACGCAAAAGCGCAGCATAGCGGGTCGCCGCAAGATGCAGCTGTGACCCCGGTGGGGACCGGTTTGAATGGACCGAAATGCGAGGTGTTGCATCGTCTGCGGTGACGCAGATCAAAGTGGTTTGGCGCGCCGCGACATGTCATTCGAGGCTGGTCACTGTCAGCAGTTTTGAAGAAACCGCTGCACGGAACAGCGCGCCATCATCACCAGCTTTACCAAGCGGGGTCAGCCCTTTTTTGACCGCAGCGTCGTATACAGATCCCATGCCGCCAGCGCCGCAGTCAGCCCGATCACAGACATCAGATCAATCCGTGGCACATGGAACACAAGAATTCCAAGGAACACGGCAAGAACACTAAACGCAAACAATCCCAGAATTACATTCATTTCATCAACTTTCGTGTTCATAGGTTTCAAGGTGTGTCGTCAACCACCGTGCGGTTCGCATCAGCCGCGCGTCATCCCCACGTCGTCCCACAAGTTGTAATCCCATGGGAAGCCCGTTTTGAGCCTCGAACAGCGGCAGGGTGACGGCAGGCAATCCCGCCAAGGTCCACAGCCCATTGAAGATGGCGTCGCCGGTGTCTGTCAATCCGGACGGTGCGGGGCCAAGGGCAGCCGGACAGATGATGGCGTCGCATCTGGTAAAGATCACGTCCAGGCCCGCATTCATGACGTCCCGCCAGTCCAGCGCCGAGATGTAATCACGCGCCGGAATGGATTTTCCTTCGTCGATGGCGGCCTTCAGGACGTCCGACATCTGATC
>JBBREW010000387.1:0-3043 GCA_038225335.1 Rhodobacterales bacterium | reverse complement strand
AAGGCGGCGACGGTGGCGGCCGCATCGTGGCCGAAGGCACGCCCGAACAGGTGGCGGACATCACCGAGAGCCATACCGGCCGCTACCTCAAGCAGATGTTGAAACCGAAATCCGTGGCCGCCGAATAAGGCGCCCCCGGTCCCCCCTTCGTCTCGTTCCAAATATCCCGGGGGAGGCGCAGCCGGGGGCAGCGCCCCCACCACCCTCTCAGCCTGTGCGCGACCGCTTTGCCAGTCGCGGCAGCATGGCGGAAAAATCCCGCCCCGCGCCGTCTTCGCGGTTGACGAACTGGTCATAAAGCGCGCGCGCGGCCTCGCCCAGCGGCGTGTCGGCATCGACCGCGCGGGCGGCGGTCTGCGCCAGCGTCAGATCCTTCAGCATCAGGTCGGCTGCAAATCCCGGTTTGTAGTCATGATCAGCAGGCGTCGTGGGGCCGATGCCGGGGGCAGGGCAATAGGCGGTCATGCTCCAGCTTGAACCGGACGAGGTGCTGACCACATCGAACATCGCCTGGCGGTCTAGGCCCAGACGGTCAGCCAGATTGAACGCCTCGCAGGTGGCGATCATGGTCACGCCAAGGATCATGTTGTTGCAGATCTTGGCAGCCTGACCGCTGCCCGCATCGCCGCAATGCACGACCTTCTGGCCCATGATGTCGAACAGCGGTTTGCAGATGGCAAAGGCGTCCTGCGGACCGCCCGCCATGAATGTCAGCGTCCCCGCCGTGGCCCCGCCGATCCCGCCCGACACGGGGGCATCAACGGCATGCAGCCCCGCCGCCATCGCCGCCTGCGCCACTGCGCGCGCGCTGTCCACATCCACGGTCGAACAATCCAGATGCACCGCACCCGGTGTCATCGCCGGGTGGATCTGGGCTGCCACCGCGGTCAGGATCGCGCCGTTGGGCAGCATGGTGATGACGACATCCGCCGTGCCTGCGGCAGAGGCGGCGCTGTCCGCGAGGGTCAGCCCCTCTGGCCGGGCCGCCGTATCGAACCCGGTCACGGTATGGCCGGCGGCCACAAGGTTCAGAGCCATGGGTGCGCCCATATTGCCAAGCCCGATAAAGGCGATGTTCATGCTGGTTCCTCTGGATACAGGGCCGCCGGGCCAAGCGGCGCGGTCAGGGCTGCGATGTCATCGGCAGGCACATCCCACGTGGTGTGCCGCCACTGCGGGTTGCGATCGCGGTCGATCAGGGCGGCGCGGATGCCTTCCAGAAAGTCGGCCTGCGCCATGCTGCGATAGGTAAAACGGAACTCATGGCTCAGGGCCGTGGTGATCTGCGGATCATCGCGGACCGTGCGGATGATCGCCAGTGTGCAGGCCATCGACAAGGGCGCATTACGCTCCATCAGTTCCAGCGCCGTGGCGATCGGGGTCGAAGGCACGGCATCGGGGCGACGGGCAATCCCCGCCAGACTGCGCGCGGCAAAGATCCGGTCGATATCGCCGCGCCACGCGGCCAGACGCCCGACCGGCACAGGCAGGGCCATCTCGGCAATCGCAGCGGTGGACCCGGTATCGCACAGGGCCGCGATCAGCCGGGGCCACGCGGCCTGTGGCACCATATGATCGGCAAACCCCGCACCGATCGCGTCGGCGGCGTCCATCCGGTCCCCGGTCAGCCCCAGATATTCCCCCAGCCGCCCCGGTGCACACGCCAGCAGCAGTGTCGATCCCACGTCCGGCACCAGACCGATACTGCATTCCGGCAGCGCCATGCGGGTGGTGTCGTCGACGATCCGGTGGCTGGCATGGCAACCGATCCCGACACCGCCCCCCATCACGAAACCATGCATCAACGTGACAACCGGTTTGGCATAACCGGCGATCAGAGCATTCAGCCGGTATTCCGTCCGCCAGAACTCGTTGGCCACATCGTGGTCGCCCGCCTTGGCCGCTGCATACATTTCAGCAATGTCGCCGCCTGCACAGAATGCCTTGGCCCCCACCGCGTCGATGATGATCAGATCGACCGCCGGATCGGTCTGCCAATCCGTCAGGTGCGCCGCGATATCCAGCACCATGTCCTGCGACAGCGCGTTCAGTGCGGCGGGCCGGTTCAGGGTGATGCGTCCGGCACGGCCGGTGATGCGGGCGATGATGTGGGGGTCCGTGTCGGTCATGATGCCATCAGGTCCCGCGCCACGATCAGGCGCATGATTTCATTCGTGCCTTCCAGAATTTGATGGACCCGCAAATCGCGTACGATCTTCTCAATCCCGTAATCCGCAAGATAGCCATAACCGCCATGCAGTTGCAGGCATTGATCCGCGACCTTTGACCCGGTTTCCGTCACCAGCGTCTTGGCCATGGCGCAGAACCGGGTGGCGTCGGGTGCGTTGGTGTCAAGCTTCCATGCCGCCTGCCGCAGAAAGATGCGGGCGGATTGCAAGGCGATCTCCATGTCAGCCAGCCGGAATTGCAGCGCCTGAAACTGGTCGATGGATTTCCCGAACGCCTTGCGGTCGGCCATATAGGCGCGGGTCTGATCCAGCGCCGCTTGCGCCGCCCCCAGCGAACAGGCGGCGATGTTCAGGCGACCGCCGTCCAGACCCTTCATGGCATAGGTGAATCCCATCCCCTCGTCACCCAGAAGGGCGTCATCGGGCAGGGTGCAATCGTCCAACTGCACGGCACGGGTCGGCTGACTGCGCCAGCCCATCTTGTCTTCCAGCCCGCCAAAGGACAGGCCCGGCGTGCCGTCCGCCACGACAAAGGCGCTGATCCCGCGCGGACCGTCGCCGCCGCTGCGGGCCATGACGATATAGGCATCGGAATAGCCGCCGCCCGAAATGAATGCCTTTGTGCCGGTCAGGGCATAGCCGTCGTTCCGGCGCAGGGCGCGGGTTTTGAGCGCCGCCGCGTCCGACCCGCAGGCGGGTTCGGTCAGGCAATAGGACAGCACGGTTTTCATCGCCAGCGCATCGGGCAGGATGCGGGATTTCATCTCTGGCGATCCGAACTGGTCGATCATGCGCACGCACATGTTGTGGATCGACAGAAACGCCGCAACAGAGGGGCAGGACATCGAAAGCGC
>JBBREW010000386.1:0-3046 GCA_038225335.1 Rhodobacterales bacterium | reverse complement strand
CCGCTTGCAGGCCCGGCGGAACGCGTCCGGTGTCTTCTTCTGGCCGATGCCGTAAACATCCAGCCCCTGTTCGCGGATACGGCTGGCCAGTGATGTGAAATCGCTGTCGGAACTGACCAGCACAAATCCCTGAAACCGCCCGGTATGTAGCAGATCCATTGCATCGATCACCAGCGCGATATCGCTGCTGTTCTTGCCCGTCGTATATGCGGGCGATTGCTGTGGGTTCAGCCCATGTTCCAAAAGCACACGATTCCAGCCACCCAGCTGCGGTGATGCAAAATCACCATAGATACGCCGGACAGAGGCTTCACCGAAACTCGCCACTTCTTCAAAGATTGCTGCGGCAAATTTCGGGCTGGTGTTGTCGGCGTCAATCAGGACGGCCAGCAGGGGGCGTTGTTCGGGCATGGGGATGATCCTTCAGTGTTGCCCCAGACCTAACCCAACCCGCCCCGCGTCACCAGCCCGCCACAGCAAACAGCCGTCAGACAGCACAGGCGACGCCCCGCCGCACCCCGGCTCACAGAAAACCCCACCTGCCCTGCACCGGGGTCCCTTATTTCTTCTCGTTCCAAATATCCCGGGGGTCGGGGGGCTGGCCCCCCGATCCGCCCTCACCTCTTGCGCGTCAATCACGCCGATGCGGGCGCGGTGCCCTGACAGCACCGCGCGCAGGCTTCATCAATAGATCACGACGCCCCGGATACTTTCGCCCCGGTGCATCAGGTCGAACCCCTTGTTGATGTCGTCCAGCGGCATGGTGTGGGTGATCATGGGGTCGATCTCGATCTTGCCCTGCATGTACCAGTCCACGATCTTCGGCACATCGGTGCGGCCGCGCGCGCCCCCAAAGGCCGTGCCGCGCCAGCTGCGCCCGGTCACCAGCTGGAACGGACGGGTGCTGATCTCTGCCCCGGCGGGGGCCACGCCGATGATGATGCTTTCGCCCCAGCCTTTGTGCGCGGATTCAAGGGCGGTCCGCATGACGTTCACATTGCCCGTCGCGTCAAAGGTGTAATCCGCACCACCGCCTGTCAATTCCACCAGATGACCGACCAGATCGCCCGTCACCTCCTTGGGGTTCACGAAATCGGTCATGCCGAACCGCTGACCCATCGCCACCTTGTCGGGGTTCACATCGACGCCGACGATCTGCGCTGCCCCGGCCATGCGCAGCCCCTGAATGACGTTCAACCCGATCCCACCCAGACCAAAGACGATGGCCCGGCTGCCGTATTCGACCTTGGCCGTGTTGATGACCGCACCGATCCCTGTGGTCACACCGCAACCGATATAGCAGATCTTGTCAAAGGGAGCATCGCTGCGCACCTTGGCCAGTGCAATTTCAGGCAGAACCGTATGATTGGCGAAGGTAGAACATCCCATGTAATGCAGGATCGGCGTGCCATCCAGCATGGAAAACCGCGATGTGCCGTCGGGCATCACGCCTTTGCCTTGGGTCGTGCGGATCTTCTGGCACAGGTTGGTCTTGGGGTTCAGGCAATAATCGCACTCGCGGCACTCTGGCGTATACAGCGGGATCACATGATCGCCCGGTTTGAGCGACGTGACACCGGCCCCGACCTCCAGCACGACGCCCGCACCCTCGTGACCCAGAATGGCCGGAAAGGCGCCTTCGGGGTCGTCGCCGGACCGGGTGAATTCATCGGTGTGACACAGCCCTGTCGCCTTGATTTCGACCAGCACCTCTCCGGCTTTTGGGCCTTCAAGGTTTACCTCCATGATTTCAAGCGGTTGTCCGGCCTTCAGGGCCACGGCTGCACGGGTTCTCATGGGATCGCCTTTTGGTTATGACACGTCTCGGCAGGTTCCGGCATATCGGTGTGGATTTCAACCCGGTCACGCTTGCCAATCCCACATATCTTGCGGCAGGATGGCGCCATGAAAAACTTAGCAATCATGATGATCCTGCCTGTGCTGATGGCCTGCGACGGCATCCAGACGGCAGCACCCGCCACCCCCGACGCGGGCAGCGATACCTGCGGCGCGTCCGGTTACAGCAGCCTGATCGGGCAGAACTTTGCCGCGGTCACCCTGCCGGTGGGGACCGACCTGCGGGTCATCAATCCCGGTGACATGGTCACCATGGATTACCGCGCGACCCGGGTAAATTTTGAACTGGACGCAGGCGGGCTGATCACGGTCGTGCGATGCGGCTAGGGGCAGCGCGGCCTTTGATGCTGGTTCCGCTGCTTGTGCTGACAGCCTGTGGTGGCGGGCTGCAACGCAGCGCCGCCGTGCAGGCGGCACCCGGTCAGCCTGCCATGGTCGCCACGGATGCGGTACCGACCGGCGTGGCCAATTCCTGCGGTGCGCGGCGTCACGGCAGTCTGGTCGGCAAGGATGCCACCGTGCTGGAAACCGTCCTGCTGATGGGCCCGGTGCAGGTCGTGCGGCCAGAGGCCGTGACCGCACAGGATTTCCAGCCGGACCGGATCAATTTCATCATCGGGGCCGACAACCGGATCGCGCGTATTACCTGCGGATGATGCAGGACGACCGCGTCTCCTTTCACCGCACCGAACTGGCCCCCATTCTGGCGTTGTACGGGCGGATGGTGGCGGCGGGGGACTGGCGTGATTACGGGATCAGCGCGCTGCGGGATGTCGCGGTCTTTTCCGTGTTCCGGCGCACGGCGGAACACCCGCTTTACCGCATTGAAAAGCGGCCAAAGCTGCGGTTGAAGCAAGGGCAATACGCGGTCGTCGGCATGGGCGGGCAGACCCTGCGCCGGGGCAATGATCTGGCGGCGGTGCTGCGTGTGCTGGAACGCAAACTGATCCGGCCCGTGGGCGAATGATACATCACCCGCAGCCTATGTTTCGCATGCGAGACATATTATGTACTATTTAACAGGTATTTAACCTAAACAGCCATGCCTTGAATGCGGCGGCGGGCGATCACCTCTGTCCCGTCGACGGTGCGGATGCGCAGGATGGCGGTCGGCAGGGGTTCATAGGTCACAGCCATCGCGTGCCCGTTGGCATGGATCATCGTGCCCGGGTCCACCATCATGCCGACA
>JBBREW010000385.1:0-3066 GCA_038225335.1 Rhodobacterales bacterium | reverse complement strand
TCATTATTTCCTGTTGGCATATATGGTGAACAATCCTTGGGCAACACGCGACCTGTTGTCACTTGGCCACCAAACCCACGGTCATGGCCGCCACATCGCGCGCCCCGTCAAAGTCCTGCTGGCTGCGGTTGATCGCCGCCTGATGCGCGGCGGCCCAATCCACCAGCCCTGCCAGCGCATAAAACAACGACCGTCCGCGGTCCGTGATGCTGTAATCCACCTGCGGCGGCTTGGTGTCCAGCACCCGGCGGGCGATCAGACCGTCGCGTTCCAGATGCCGCAAGGTCACCGCCAGCATGCGGGGCGAAATGCCTGTAACAACGCGGCCAAGCGCGTTGAAACGGCATGAGCCCCGGTCCAGCTCGGTCAAGGTCAGCGCGGATCGGGCAAACATGTAGGGCGGCGTTGCGTGCCGCCGTTGCCGGGCACGAAGTGGTGATCGCCACCGCATCGACCCGCAAGACGGCTGACCCCTTTGCGGAAACTGCAGCCTATGCGGAAGCACTGGTTGACGGCCTCGGCGACACACGGCTGATCATGGTGGGCGGTCCGGGGTCGCTGAACCTGCCCGATGGCACAGCCGTGACAGACACCCTGCCCGACACCTATGCGCCAGAGGCAAAATCCATGCGCGCCGCATACGAGACGATCCTTGCACCCTCGTCCCTGACCCTGACCTGTGCCACCCCGCCCTTCCTGATCCAGCCGGGCACGCGCAGCGGACGATACCGCCTGACCGACCACACGGTCCCGGCGGACGGCCCGGTGGACATATCGGCGCAGGATTACGCCGTCGCCCTGATCGACGCGGCTGAAAATGCAGCGCATAGCGGCCAGATCTTCGGCGTCTTCCCCGCCGCTTGACCTTGCCCGCAAAGGGGCAGAGCCTTGCGTCACTTCATTCCCAAACCAAGGCGCTGCCCCGATGACCGACGCATCCGCGACCCCCCGCTCCACCGCTTCTGCCGCCCCTGTCCCGGACGCTGTGCTTGACCCGGTTCTTGACCGGATCGACCATGATCTGGACGCGGCCACGGCCCGGCTTCTGGACCTGCTGCGCATCCCCTCCATCTCCACCGACAGCGCCTATGCCGCCGATTGCGCCCGTGCGGCGGACTGGCTGGTGGATGATCTGCGGAGCCTTGGCTTTGACGCCCGGACCCACGCAACGCCCGGCCACCCGATGGTCGTGGCAACATCCGGCGGCGACGGGCCCCACGTCCTCTTTTACGGTCACTACGACGTGCAACCCGTTGATCCGCTGAATTTATGGCACCGCGACCCCTTTGATCCCATCGTCGAAGTCACAGCCAAAGGCCGCGTGATCCGCGGGCGCGGTGCGTCCGACGACAAAGGCCAGCTGATGACCTTTATCGAGGCCTGCCGCGCCTGGAAGGCCGTGCATGGCAAGCTGCCCGCAAATATCACCATCTTTTGTGAAGGAGAGGAGGAATCCGGCTCTCCCTCCCTCATCCCCTTCATGCGCGACAATGCCGATCTGCTGCGCGCCGATATCGCGCTCATCTGCGATACCGGGCTCTACGGCGACAGCACCCCCGCGATCGTGACCCAGTTGCGCGGCCTGCTGGGCGAGGAAGTGACGATCCACGGACCCGACAAGGACCTGCATTCGGGCATGTATGGCGGCCTTGCCATGAACCCCGCGCGCGTGCTGGCAAAGGTCATCGCCGCGTTGCACGACGATGACGGTCGCGTGACGGTGCCGGGTTTCTATGACGGTGTCAGCGACCTGTCGAACGCGCTCGCAGCCAGTTGGGATGACCTGAACTTTGACGCGACCGCCTTTCTGCAAGGTGTCGGGCTGCGCCTGCCTGCCGGGGAAAAGGGCCGCCGCCCGCTGGAAATGATCTGGTCACGCCCCACGGCAGAGGTGAACGGCATGACCGCAGGCTACACCGGTGAGGGGTTCAAGACCGTCCTGCCCGCACAGGCCAGCGCCAAGATCAGCTTCCGCCTTGTCGGCCAGCAGGACCCCCACGCCATCCGTGCAGCCTTTCGCACCATGGTCGCGGACATGATCCCCGCCGATTGCCGGGTGACCTTTCAGGACCACGGCGCCTCTGCTGCGGGACAAATGACCACATCCCACCCCGCCTTTGCGCAGGCGCGGCAAGCCCTGTCGGATGAATGGCCCCATGCGGCAGCTTTTGTCGGCTGCGGCGGATCGATCCCGATCGCTGCCTATTTCAAGCAGATCCTCGACATGGATGCCCTGTTGATCGGTTTTGGCAAGGACGACGACCAGATCCATTCGCCCAACGAAAAATACGACCTGTCATCGTTCCACAAGGGCACCCGCAGCTGGGCCCGCATCCTGCACGCCATGACCTGATCGCGGACCACCCCGCAGCCTCGCCCGGCGTCCGGCGACGGCGTCGGGCGTTCGCCTACGTCCTGCGTTCTTCTCGTTGCTCAATATCCCGGGGGAGGCCGCGCAGCGGACGGGGGCTGGCCCCCACCCGTGACCCGCCACAGGACCAAAGGCACCCTGCGATGGTCTTCGTATCTGAAGGATGGAAAAGAGGTGAAATGGCGCGGTTGACGGGGCTCGAACCCGCGACCCCCGGCGTGACAGGCCGGTACTCTAACCAACTGAGCTACAACCGCGCATTTCAACGACGTGCAGACAACGGGGTGGTCAATGGCGCGGTTGACGGGGCTCGAACCCGCGACCCCCGGCGTGACAGGCCGGTACTCTAACCAACTGAGCTACAACCGCCCTTGACCACTCGGCATCTGCACCGAACGTGTCGCGCTTCTATGCAAGCCCCCCAGCCCCGTCAAGCGCCCCGGCGGCAAAAACCGTCAGGGCAGCGGAATAAATTCCGCGTCATCGCCGGGGGGCAGTTGAAACCGGCCTTTGGCCCAATCACCACGGCGCCATGCCTCTTTGGCGTCGGCGATCCGTTCCCTGCTGGAGGCCACGAAATTCCACCAAATATGCCGCGGTCCTTCCAGCGTGGCCCCGCCCAGCAGCATGACCCGCGCGCCCTGCGGCCCGGCCTGCAGGCTGATCCGGTCGCCGGGACGGAACACCATCATCCG
>JBBREW010000384.1:0-3084 GCA_038225335.1 Rhodobacterales bacterium | reverse complement strand
CTCGAGTTGCAGGGCGTTGGCTTTTTCCAGCAGGGTCTGCGCCTGCGTGGTGATCGCTTCCAGATTGCGGGTGCCGCCTTCGACGTTGGCCACGGTGCGGGTCACGCTGCCGACAAGGTCCGCATTGCCGATCTGGTCGATCACACCGCTGATCTGCGACAGGATCGCATCGGCCTGCGCCAGCGTGTCGCCGACCTGACCGGGGATCGCCTGCACCGCGTCACCGCCGACCAGACCGCGGGCGTCGGACAACAGGCCCGCCACTTCGGTCGGAACCTGCATCATGCCTTCGGACCGCACGATCATGTTGGCACCGTCCATCAGGTCGATGGCCGCCGTCATCAGATCCTCGATCGGCAGGTTGTTGATCCGGTTCAGCACCCCCTGCGCCTGATCGGCGACATCTGTGATATTGGAAATGGTGGTGGGGATGACGGGGAAAGGCTGCGCATCCACCGCCAGCACCATGGGCGGCGCATCCGCCACCTCGACCAGTTCGACCACCAGCGATCCGGACAGGATATTGCCCGTCACCAGCCGGGCCCGCAGCCCCTGGGCCACGAAATCCGCCAGCAGGTCCAGCGCATCGTCCGGCGTGCTGGTTTCACCCAGACCAAGCCTGCTGGGCTCGATCGCCAATACGGTGCGCAATTCGACCCGTGTGGTATCCGGGTCCTCGACCACCACAGCGCCCAGATCGCTGACCTGACCCACGCGCAATCCCTGAAAACGGACCTCTGACCCGACGGACAGACCGCTGACCGACCCGTCGAACAGCACCGCCACATCCAGTGTCGGACGCCCTGCGGCGTTGAACAGGCTGGACCGGGCGGTGGCCTCGTCGGTGAAAAGATCGAACACCTGACCGGCGCTGACCGGTTCGCCACCGGACACGACCGTATCAAAGGCGATGCCGCCTTCCAGCAGGGATGCCAGTGATCCCACGTTCAGCGACACACCCGCAGCGCCCAGCGACACGCTGAACCCCGCCGTATCCCAGAACCGGGTCGAGGTGGTGATGATCTGGTCATAGGGGGCAAAGATGAACGCACTGACCAGGACGGTCAGCCCGTCGGGTTGCAGCAACGGGGTGCCCAGCACGCCGACCTCGATCCCCTGATGCAGGACAGGCGCACCCGCCGACAACGCGCTGCCGTCATTGGTTCGCAGCACGATTTCCGTGCCCTCTTGTCCGGCAGAGGCGAGGGGCGCGGTTTCCAGACCGGTAAAGGTCGTCTGTGCCACATCCGCTTCCCGGTTCCAGTCGCCGGCGATATAGACACCGCCCAGCACCGTATCCAGACCGCTGACGCCGCGCAGGCCGACCTCTGGCCGGACCACCCAGAAATTCGCATCCTGATCCATATAGGGTGCAACGCTCTGATCGACGCGGGCATAGACCAGCACCTCTTGCAGGTCGGGCGCGAATGCGACCCGCTGCACCGTGCCGACGACCACATCGCGGAACCGGATGGTGGTGGACCCGGCAGTGATCCCGCTGGCATTGGCGAAACTGATCTCGATCTCGACGCCGCGATTGGAAAATGACTGCCACGCCACGGACAGCGAAATCACCAGCGCAAACACCGGCACCAGCCAGACAAAGGAAATCCGGCGCGCGATGCTGGGGCGTGCGGCGCGCACATCCATCGGTGCAATGCCGCCGGAGGGCGTGTCTGCCGCAGGCGCGCCATCGTCGCGGGTCACATCGTCGTTCATGTCACGGTCCTGTCAGCGTCCCAGATCAGTCTGGGGTCAAAGGCCAAAGCCGATAGCATCGTGAACACCACCGACAACGCAAAACTCAACGCCGCAACGCCCGGATTGATCGTCGCCACGGAATTCAACTGCACCAGCGCCGACAGAATAGCAACGACGAACACGTCGATCATCGACCAGCGGCCGATAAATTCGACCACATCATAAAGCCGGTGACGGTCGTGCTGGCGCAGGGCATGGCCGCGTTGCACACCCCATGCCAGATAGGCAATCGCCACGAATTTGCCGACCGGGATCACGATCGACGCGACAAAGACGATGGCTGCGATGCCATAGTTCTTGTAGGCGATAAGTTCGATCACGCCGCCGATGATGGTGGCTTCGCTGCGGTCGATCAGGGTGTTGGTGACCAGCATCGGATACAGGTTGGCCGGGATGAAGGCGATCATCCCCGCCACCAGCCATGCCCAGACCTTTTGCAGGCTGTGGGTGTCGCGGCTTTGCAGCGGGCCGTGGCACCGCTTGCACTGTGTCACATGCCCGTCATGCACCTGCCCGCAGCGGGTGCAGGCAACCAGCCCCGCCGCCCGCGCGGTGGTCAGCTGTTGTAACCCGTGTCGAGTGCTTTCCAAATGGCATACCTGTTCATGATCTGGTCGTTGAAGACAGTAATGACGACAAGCGCCGCAAAAGCCCAGAAGGCCGGACCGATGGTGACGGACGCAATCCCCGCCACCTTGACCAGTGCCACGCTGACACCGACCATGAAAATTTCCGCCATGGCCCATGGCCGCAACTGTTCCGTCAGGGCAAAGGCCGCCCGCGCCGACGGATAGGGTTTGCGCCCCCGCACCAAAGGCCCGATGGCATAGATCAGCGCCAGCAGCCGCGCCAGCGGCAGGACCACGATGAACAGGGCCACCGCGATGGCCAGCGGGATCGACCGCCCGGTGCTGAACACAAGGATCGCCTCGATCACCGATGTGGCGTTGTGCTGGCCCTGCACATCCAGATCGAGAAACGGAAAACTGATCGCCGCCACCATCAGCACGACAGCGGCCGTGGCCAGACTGACCAGCCGCACCACCGCCATCGGTTCGGACGTCAGCATCAGCACCCCGCACCGCTGGCAATAGGCCCGCGACCCATGCGGCAGGTCGTGTTCCACGTGCAGCGTATCGCACTGGGGACAGGCGATCAGGTCATCCAGCGGGGGCAGGGCGGGGGTGTCGGTCATGAGGGCTGGACTTGACTTTGCGGTTGGCGGCATAGCTGCTGCAACAGTGTATCATCTTCATGTGGCAGCGCGGATGTGTGCCGCGCCGGGCGGAGTTTTCAGACCATGACTTATCCTTTTGCGGCCCC
>JBBREW010000383.1:0-3091 GCA_038225335.1 Rhodobacterales bacterium | reverse complement strand
CCGCGCGATATCGGCGATCAAGGCCGTCCTGCGGACATTGGCGACCCCGGGCATGTTGTCATCTGCATAGAACCGCAGCATCATCGCCTCGCGCTGTTCTTCGGTGGGCAACATGTGCAGACGCGCACCTTGGGGCAGTTGTGCAATGACATAAGCCTCGACTTCGCCCACATCATCAATGCGCAGGCGGCCCCGCGTGCCGACGGGATAGCGGGTGCCGCGCAGACGCACGGTGTCCGATGTCAGCGACGTGATCCACAGATCCCGGCTTAGCCCCGCCGCCGTGAACGTCGCCCGTTCCGGCTCGTCCGCGACGTGCCGCTCTCTGCGGGGCAGCTCGATACAGGCGATCACGGTCACGCTCAGGACCAGCACGTTGTAGATGCTCCAGAACATGACAACCCATTTCCCGTCGCCCGCATCAGAGAATGCAAAGCCGTCCGAAAATATGCCGATCAAAAGCCCCAAAAGCGTGAGACACAGTATGGTGACAATCGGTGCCATCAGACGCCATTGGACAACGATTTTGGACCTGTCACCGCCTTTGGCCGTCACCGTAAAAGGATGGCCTTTTGGTTTTATGATGCCGACAATGGCAGCACGGCTGATCGCCAAAGCGCCGATCAATTGGTTCACATCATTCAGGATTGGCACAATCATGCCCCGGCTGAGCAAATTCAGGACAATCAGTATCCAGACGTAATATGCGCCGAAATACCCGATGACATCGGGCAGTTCAGCGTCAACGACGGTGATGTTCCCAAACCAGTATAATAAAGGATAGATGACAGAGGCGAGTCGGAACGGAAATGTCGTCAGCCAATAGAACACCGAATCCACGACGCTCCACCTGTCGCGCAGCCGCAGATTGTTCTTGCTGAACGGACCAAGGCTGGATCTGGCAATCTGCATCAGACCCAGACACCAGCGCGCGCGCTGGGTCACGTATTCCTTCAGCCCTTCGGGGGCCAGACCCTCTGTCAGCGGCTCTGCCAGATAGACGCTGGCCCAGCCGGCATTCTGCAACATGAGGGTCAGCATGAAATCTTCGGTGATGCTTTCGGTCGAAAACCCGCCGATGTCCTGAATCGCCGTCCACCGTGCCATCGACGATGTGCCGCAGCAAAACGCGATACCCCAGCCATCGCGCGACGGCTGCATATGGTCGAAAAAGAACCGCTGTTCGTCGGGATAGGACCGGCTGAGGCCAAGGTTGTGCTGGATCGGGTCCGCGTTGAAAAAATGCTGCGGCGTCTGCACCAATCCCACCTTGGGGTCGTGGAACAGCGCCATGGAGCGTGAGATGAACCCCCGGTGCGGCACGAAATCTGCATCCAGCACGGCGATAAAATCCGGCTGTATAGGGTCCTTTGCCAGCAGACCCAGCGTATAGTTGATATTGCCCGCCTTCGATCCCTTGTTGTCGGGGCGGCGCACGTAACGCACGCCTTGCCGGGCGCAGTATTCCTGCAACCAGTCCCTGCGCCCGTCGTCAAGGATGACCACTTCCTTGTTGTCGTGCCGCAACGATTTCGCACCGATGATCGTCCGTTCAAGGACATCCAGCGTCTCGTTGTAGGTGGCGATCAGGATGGCCACCCGCGGGCTGTCGTCGCCCCACCAGCCGGCGTGACGGGTCGCCTCTTCGCTGCGGCTTTTGAACCGTGACATGATGACAAAGGCGCTCATCGATCCGATCAAGGCCAGCATTTCCAGCGCCAGCAGCGACCAGCTTGCCAGCATGTCCAGCGTCAGACCAAAGGGCGCGATGGTCTGCGTGATGCGCCAGAAGGCGTAGCGGATTGCAAACAGACCCGCGACCGCCAGCAAAATTGACCGGTGCCAGTTGTTGTTGCGATCCACAAAAAAAGGCAAAATCAGACCAAAGCCGCACAGCAGCAGCAGCAAGGCTGCGTTGGCCTCCATCTCTGACATGTAGGGGAAAATCATCGGTTAAAACAGGTTTCGCAAGCCATCAAGCGGGCGGCGATCAAAGAACGCCCGCCCCGTCCGACCGATGGCGCAGGACAATCCGGGGTCATTCGCAAGGCCCGCGACAAGAAGCGTCACGTCATAGCGTTCCAGATGTTTCTGGCTGGGTGCTACGGCAAGGTTCTGATAAACTGTCGCCGCACCCGCACCTGCCAGCCGGGACACGGTGGCGTCGAATGTCTGCCTGCTGCCGGATGCCCGGAACGTTGCGGGCTGACCGATGGTCAGGGTGTTATAGACGCCTTCGCTGACGGACAGGCTGACCATGACCGACTGACATTCGACCATGCGGAACACCGGATCGCCCCGCTCGACATACCCCTGATCTGCGGCCAGAACCTCCCACAACAGGCCGTCAACGGGGGCTGCAAACTCGCCTCCGGTCAGTTTGTTCACCCGCTCCCTCTCGCGGCCGATGCGCGTGGTGATGGCCTGTTGCCGGGCGGCGACATCGGTCATGGTGCTTGATATCGCGTCAAGCGCGCTGCGCAATTCGACGGCGCGCTGTTCGGCATTGGGGGAATCGTTGTAACCATCCCCCAGAAACACACCTTCCTCTGCCGCGCGCAGGGCGGTTTCCAGCACCGCGACGCGCTCGCGGGCGTGATCCAGCACAAGGGCGGGGAAACGCGGTTCTGCGGGCAAGGTATCGTCGCCCGCCCCGATCGCATCCAGTGCCGCATCTGTGCCTGCGGCGGTCCCTCCGCCCTGTTCAAGCAGCGTCAGCCGTTCCCGCGCATGATCCAGCCGGATGGTGATTTCCTCGATCCGGTAGCGTGAAAAGACGGCCGACCGTTGTTCAAGGGTTTCAAGGATTTCCGTTATCGCGGTTTCGTCTGCGGTCAGACGGTCCAGTTCCGACACCAGAAAATCCTGTTCGAGCAAAAGATCATTCAGGCGGATGGTATCGACAAGCGGGTCAGTGATCGCGGCTATGACTTCACCCTGCCCCACTTTCGCACCAAGGGCGCGGGGGCTCATTTCTATGCGGCCCGCGACATCGCTGCGAATCGTGACCAACCGGGCATTGATGAATGCATTGGCACTGGCACCGGATATCTGCTCTCCGATAATGACCCAAAGTGCGACGATGATGGCC
>JBBREW010000382.1:0-3091 GCA_038225335.1 Rhodobacterales bacterium | reverse complement strand
ACAAGGCCGATGATCGGGTTGATCAGGTCGGCAACAAGCGAAGAGACGATGGCAGTAAATGCCGCACCGATGATAATACCGACAGCCAGGTCCATGACATTGCCCTTGGCAATGAAGTCCTTAAATTCGTTGATCATTTTTCGTTTCCTTTGAAGACAGGCGCGACAATAGACCGCGCCCATTGCGCCGGCGGAACCTTTAACCTGTTTAAGAAATATTCATACTGTTTTTTTCCGCACGGCAAAGCGTGGCCGCCAGCACGCTGCCCGCGACCATCATCATGCCCCATGCGCGCCCTAGCGCCGCAGGATACCGCCGGTTGCTTTTTCAACCTTTGCAATGACTTGCTGCGCCACGGCATCAATCTGCGCCTCGGTCAGGGTCGCGTCGGTCGGCTGCATCCGCACGGTGATGGCCAGTGATTTCTTGCCGTCGCCCAAGGCCCCGCCGATGAACTGATCGAACACACGCACATCGCTTATCAGCGCCTTGTCCGCCCCAGCTGCTGCGTTCAGCACGGTCATCGCATCAACCTGCGCATCGACGACAAAGGCGAAATCCCGGTCCACCGCCTGAAGATCGGGGGCGATCAACGCGGCGCGGGTATTGGTCTTGTTCCGGGGCAAGGGGATGGCGGCGGGAAACAGGGTGAAACCCACCGCAGGGCCCTTGATGTCGAGTGCGCGCAGCACCTTTGGGTGCAACTCTCCGAACACGCCAAGCACCGTTTTCGGCCCCAGACAGATATGCCCGTGCCGCCCCGGATGCCACCAGTCGGCCCCGCTGCGCATGATCTGCACTTTGGCGGGCGCGCCCATTGCCGCAAGGATCGCCTGCGCGTCCGCCTTGGCGTCGAACACGTCCACTGGCCGCGCTTCGCCGTGCACATCCTTGGGTCCGGTGCGGCCGATCAACACGCCCGTCACGCAAGGCTGCTGGTCGCCCGGCTCTCCTCCGGTGAACACGTCGCCCACTTCGAACAAGGCAAGGTCCGCAAAACCACGCGCCTGATTGCGCGCCGCCGCCTGCAACAATCCCGGCAACAGGGCCGGACGCAGATGCGACATTTCAGATGAAATCGGGTTCTCCAGCCGTGTGGCGTCCGTGCCCGCCCCGAACAGGGCGGCCGCCGCCGCATCAATGAAACTGTAGGTCACGCATTCGTTGTAACCCAGCGCCGCCGCTGTGCGCCGCGCCGCGGTGCCGCGCACCTGCGCCGGGGTCAGAACGGGTTTCGGCACGCCGTGCTGCATCCGCGCCATCGGCACACCCACCAGCTTTGTCAGGGATGCGATGCGGGCGACTTCCTCGACCAGATCCGCCTCTCCCTGCACGTCACCGCGCCACGACGGCACATGGGCCATATCGCCGTCCAGCCGGAACCCCAGCGCCGTCAGGGTGGCCCGCTGTGTGTCGGCCGCGATGTCCATGCCAACCAGACTGACGACCCGGTCCGTATCCAGACGATAGGCACGGTCTGTCTGCGGCACCGCCCCCGCCTGCACCATGTCCGACGCGGTCCCGCCCGCCACGGTTTGAATCAATGCGACCGCATGATCCAGCCCTTCGGGTGTGAAGGCAGGATCAATGCCACGTTCGAACCGGTAACGGGCATCGGAATTGATTTTCAACGCCCGCCCGGCATAGGCGATCTGCACCGGGTCCCACCACGCGCTTTCGACAAAGACATTCACCGTATCCGCAGTGCAGCCCG
The DNA here is from genome assembly GCA_038225335.1 of Rhodobacterales bacterium. Lineage (GTDB taxonomy): Bacteria > Pseudomonadota > Alphaproteobacteria > Rhodobacterales > Rhodobacteraceae > Loktanella. The sequence goes on along the minus strand of JBBREW010000382.1, from coordinate 1,377 downwards.
TCGCGGCCCCGCCCATGATCCCGGCAATGCTTTGCACGCCCGCATCGTCAGAAATCACCATCTGCCCGGCGGACAGGGTATAGGTCTTGTCATCCAGTGCCACGATCTGTTCGCCGCCTGCAGCGCGGTGCACCCGCAGATTGCCCTGCACCTTGTCCGCATCAAAGACATGCAGCGGACGGTTCAGGTCATAGGTCATGAAATTGGTCACATCGACCAGAAATGAAATCGGCCGCAAACCGATCGCGCGCAACCGCGCCTGCAACCAGTCGGGGCTGGGTCCGTTGGACACACCGCTGATCAGCCGCCCGCAGAACACCGGACAGCCGTCCAGCGTATCGTCATCGATCCGGACCGACAGCCCGGATGCGCCCTGCCCCGCGACCAAAGGCGCGGCAAGGGGTTTCAGCTGGCCCAGACCCCGCGCCGCCAGATCACGCGCCACGCCCCGCACGCCCAGCGCATCCGCCCGGTTGGGCGTGATGGCAATCTCGATCACCGGATCGACCCGTGCGGGTTCATGCACCGCCAGCCAATCGGCAAAGCTGTCGCCGACCGCACCTTGGGGCAGTTCGATGATGCCGTCATGTTCCTCGGACAGTTCGAGTTCGCGTTCAGACGCCATCATGCCGTGGCTTTCGATGCCGCGAATCTTGCCGATGCCGATGGTCGTGTCGATCCCCGGCACATAGACACCGGGACTGGCGACAACGACCGTGATTCCCGCCCGCGCGTTCGGCGCACCGCAGATGATCTGCGTCAGGCCATCCTTTGTGCGCACCTGACAGACGCGCAGCTTGTCGGCATCGGGATGCTTTTCGGCCTGTTCGACATAGCCGATGGTAAAGGGGCGCAGCTTTTCCGCCGGATTGACGATGCTTTCGACCTCCAGCCCCAGATCGGTCAGCGCGGCAGCGATCTCATCCACGCTCGCGGTGGTTTCAAGGTGGGTCTTCAGCCAGGACAGGGTGAATTTCATCGCGCGCACTTTCGCCAGATCAGATTTTGCGCGTTCTTAGCGCATCGCCCCGCGGGGTGAAAGCACTGGTCTGACATCATGTTGTCTGTTGAAAATGGTGAGCCGGTCGGGATCCGAACCCGAGACCTACTGATTAAAAGTCAGTATTTAGGGTAAAACACCGCCTAACTTTGCAAAACTATCAACGTTGTAAAAACCTATATTTCACTTGCTGTTGACGACATTGTTATGCAAGGATAGCAACGCAGGGTAACGTCGCAAATCGTTTAAATCTGTTACCCCTGTGTTACCCCTGCGGAAATTTTGATCCGAACGCGGGTGGCATCGGCCGAAGGTCCGTAAGGATATGGGTTTCAAGGGAAACCTTGGGGTAACAGATGAGGATGACAAATTGACTA
>JBBREW010000381.1:0-3102 GCA_038225335.1 Rhodobacterales bacterium | reverse complement strand
AGCCCGAATCGGAGGCGATCGCCTGCAGGCTGCGCGCCATGCGGCCGGTGTCGTCGATCCAGTAGCGGTTGGTGAACGACAGCTGGTCGGACTGGCAGGCCTCTGCAAAGACCTCTGTGCTGATCTGGCGGCCCATGACGCCGATGGTTTCCCGGCCTTGGCTTGCGACCGTGCAGGCAAAGGTCTGCGTCACGATCTGGTCGGTGCCCGACAGGGTTTCATGGGTGCGCGTGGCGGGGCCGCCGCCGGCGATCAGAGCCTGCATCACGCCGTCCACATCCGCCGCCATCAGGTCGCGCGGGAAACCGCGGGTCGCCACCATGACGCCGTTCTGCGTCGTCACCGACAGCCCGTCCGCCGACAGCCACGTCGTGCGGTTGCCGTTGCTGCCACCCGCCGCAAGGGCCGCGACCAGCGTGCCGTTGTAGGCGTTCAGCACCATGAAGCCGCCCGGATTGGCCGCGACCTGGGCCGCCGTCAGCACGGGCGCCGTGGGGACGGGTTCCGCCGGGGCACCGCTGACGCGGGCCTGCACGGCCTTCAGCGCACCTGCGGCGATGTTGCCGTCGTTCAGCGGGCCGCAGGCGGTGGTGGCCAGGGCCAGCGCCCCGATCAGGGTCGTTCGCATCATCATGTTCATCGCCAGAACCGTCCCCATGTGTCGGTCAGATCGCCCAGCTGTCCGCTGCGCACCGTGTCGTAAAGCCGGTCCTGCACATCCAGCGTGGCCCCGCCGTCGCGGGTCAGCGACTGCACGGTGGTGGACACGGATTTGCGCGACGGCGTGCCGATGAAATAGTCATAGGGGATCGTGACGCGGATGCCCTTGTCGAACGACCCTTCGCCGAACTGGTCAAAGGGCATGTCGGTCAGGGTGAAATAACCGCCGACCTTCCAGCCGTTTTCATATTCGCGGTCCAGTGCGAAGGTCGCCCCCACGTCGCCCGCCAGATATTTGCCGACACCCAGTGACGCATGATAGCCGCGCCCGATGTCGTAATAGCCGGTCAGATGTGCGGTGGTGACGGTATAGTCACCGTTCTCGACCCGGTCGCCCGTCTTGGTCGTGTCATACAGCGCAAACCCGAACCCCATGTCCTGATCGCGCAGCATTGCATAGTTGACCTCGGCGCCGACAGCGAGTTTGGAGGTGGTGGGCTTCCACAGCACCTCGGTCGAGACACCGCCATACATCCGTTCCAGATAACCGGCGGTGACGCGGCCATAGACGTCTGGGGTCAGCCGGGTGGTATAGGCAGCGGTCAGGTATTCCAGCGTCGGCGCACCGGACCGTCCGAAATAGCCCGCGTCCGTGCGCACGTTGACGTAATCATTGGGGTTGTCGAAGACATCCAGCGGGTCCTGCGCGCCCAGCACGCTTTGCTGCACGCGGCCGGCCAGTTTCAGGTTGCGGGTGACGCTGTATTCCAGATCAAGTGCAAGGCCGGTGTCGAAATCCAGCGGCTTGTTGTTGTTGAACAGGATCAGGCTGAAATAGGGGGCGATGCCCCATTGAAAGGCCGGGTCGGGGTCCGCTTGCGTGACCAGCCCCTGCGCACTACCTGCGGCACCGAAACCGGCCGTCTGCAACAGCGCATCGCTGCCGCCGACGCGGTTCTCAAAACCTTCGATGCCGGTGCGGGGCAGGGTGACGGCGGACAGGGGCAGGCCGTCCTGCACCGGCTCCATCACAAAGGTCTGGACGGACGGCGGGATCACCTGCGTCATCATCCGCGCGGCGCGGCCCATGGCCTGCGCCTCGCTCCGGTAGCGGGTGTTGTGGTAGCGCAGGCGCGCGACACGGTCGGTGATTTCCAGACCGACCAGTTCAATGCCCTCAACGGCCAGCAGATCGGTCAGACCGCGGCGGACGGCGGGTTCGGGCTGGGCGCTGCGGTTCCAGGTCGCGGCGGCGCGCTGGTCGGCGGTGCGCACGCGCACAGGGGCGGGCGCGCGGTCCAGACCAGAGGCCGTGGGCCGGTCGGTCGGGTTCAGGATATAGGTGCCCCGCAGGGACAGTTCTGAGCCATACATCCACGCGGCCCCCAGTTCGATATTGGGGCGGATGCGGTAGGAGGCGCCGAAGTTCAGCGGCGATTTCACGTCGATGGCGGGCGCAAAGGTCTGCACCGGATAGGCGATGGAGGAATATTCCGCCTTGAACCCCAGTGTGTCGCTGTATTGGTATTCGACGCCCGCAAAGAACGCCGCATCGCCGCGAAAGAACTGGTTGGTGGACACGGTGCCGCCGTTGCCCTGACTGGGATCGGTGGCGAATTCCCGGTCGACATAGGCGGGGCGCGTGTCGAAATAGTCGTCGATCACCCCCAGCGGATTGGAAAACCCGTTCCGCTGCCCCATCGCACCCCAGCCCAGACCCAAGGTGCCGACCAGTGTCGGGCCAAATGATTTCGACGCCACGATGTATTCGGAACTGAACCGCCCGGTGCCCAGGAAATCGCGCAGGCCCACGGCGATGGCGGGCAGATATGTGCCTTCGTCGGTCAGGCGGTATTGCAGATCAAAGCTGCGGTCGAAGGTCTGATAGGTGGTGCGGTCGCCCGTCAGCAGGTCCGGTTCGCTGTACTGGTCGAAGTTGCCATAGCGAAAGCTGCCCGACAGGCGCGGCGTGATCTGATAGGTAAAGGATGTGCGCGTGCCGCCCGAGGGCGACCGCGCGACGGTTGCCGCGATGTCGTCGGGATCGGCACTTTCGGCGGTGGGCATTTCCAGCAGGCCCGGCGTGCCAAACACCGTGTAGGACGGCCCGTTGTCCTGTGCCGCGGCCGTACTGGCCAGCATCACCAGCATCGCCCCATGGCCCACAAGTCCGCGCATCGTCACCCCCACATCAACTTTGGCCTGCTTAGCAAGTCCCGCCCCTGATTGGAAATGTCAAATTGTGCGCCATGGCAGAGGTTCGCCATGGGGGTGCGTTGTGCGGGGCAATCCAATGATATTTTACATAATCATCATTATCGGCGTGGCGTCTGTACGCGGGTGGCTTCACAAATGAAGTGCAACTTCTGTATCAAAACAGAGTATTGCATGGAGTTGAACAATGGGACGCACCTACTCTCACCTGAGCCTTTAAGAACGCCG
>JBBREW010000380.1:0-3116 GCA_038225335.1 Rhodobacterales bacterium | reverse complement strand
GGGGGTGGGTTGCGCGCGCGACTGTCCGCCCGCGCATCTGTCCGATCTGGTCGGGCGCGCGCTGGCCGATCTGCACATCGCACCGGGTGCCATCGCCTGCATCAATACCATCGCGCTGAAGGCGGACGAGCCTGCGATCATTTCATTGGCGCGGGATTTCGCAGTGCCGCTGCGTCTGTTCGATGCGGCGACACTGGAGGCGGAAACGCCGCGGCTGGCGCATCCGTCCGACGTGGTCTTTGCCGAAGTCGGCGCTCATGGCGTGGCAGAAGCCGCGGCGCTGGCGCAGGTCGGCCCAATGGGGCGGCTGCATCTGGAAAAGCGCAAGGCCGCGATGGCGACCTGTGCCGTGGCGGTCGCGGATGCCCCGTTGACGGCGTTGCGGGGACGTCCCCGGGGCCGTTTGTCGGTGGTGGGGATCGGGCCGGGGCAGGCGTCGTGGCGCACGCCAGAGGTGTCACGGCTGGTGGCCGAAGCGGACGAGCTGGTGGGATACGGGCTTTACATTGATCTGCTGGGGCCGCTGACGGTGGGCAAGGTGCGGGTCGATTTCCCGCTGGGCGGCGAGGAAGCCCGCTGCCGTCACGCGCTGGAACGCGCCGGGACAGGGGCAAACGTCGCCTTGGTCTGTTCGGGCGATGCAGGGATCTATGCGATGGGGGCGCTGGTGTTCGAATTGCTGGACCGTGCGCCAGATGCGATGGGCGTGTCGGATGCAGCGCGGCGGGTCGAGGTGATCTGTTCACCGGGGGTCAGCGCGTTGCAGGGGGCGGCCGCCCGCGCCGGTGCGCCGCTGGGCCATGATTTCTGCGCCATATCCCTGTCGGACCTGCTGACCCCGCGCGATGATATCCTGCGGCGCCTGAAGGCCGCGGCAGAGGGTGATTTCGTGGTCGCCTTTTACAACCCGGTCAGCAAGACGCGGCGCACCCTGTTGGCAGAGGCCCGCGACATCCTGTTGCAACATCGCCCCGCCGATACGCCCGTGATGCTGGCGTCCTCGCTTGGTCGGCCCGAAGAAGAGGTCCGGTACCGGCGGCTGGATGCGCTGGAGGTTGATGAGGTGGATATGCTGACCGTCGTGCTTGTGGGGTCCAGCAACAGCCGCCTTGCGCAGCTGGGCGAAGGGCCGCGCATGTTCACGCCGCGCGGCTATGCGCGCAAGATTGACGGCGATCTGGCGCAGTGACCCGATTTTCTGGCGAAAACCGGGGCCTCCGGCGGGAGTATTTTGAAAAAAGCGAGGATGGGCGCAGGACATGACGGTTTATTTCATTGGCGCAGGGCCGGGTGATCCAGAGCTTTTGACCCTGAAAGGCGCGCGGTTGATCGGGGCCTGCGGGGTCTGTCTTTATGCGGGATCGCTGGTGCCCGCAGCCGTTGTCGCCATCGCGCCAGCGGATGCGCGGGTTCTGGATACGGCGGCGATGACGCTGGACCAGACCCATGCGGAAATCGTGGCGGCCCATGCCGCCGGGCTGGACGTGGCACGGGTCCATTCGGGTGATCCGTCGCTGTACGGTGCGATTGCCGAACAGATCCGGCGGCTGAAGGCGGACGGTATTTCCTATCAGATCATCCCGGGCGTGCCCGCTTATGCGGCCGCAGCCGCGGCCATGGGGACAGAGCTGACCGTGCCGGAGGTGGGGCAGTCGATCGTACTGACGCGCATGAGCATGAAGTCCACCGGGATGCCGGCGGGCGAGACGCTGGAAAACTTTGCCAGCAGCGGCACGACACTGGCCATTCATCTGGGCATCCGGGCGCTGCGCGACATCGCGCGGCGGTTAATTCCATTTTACGGGGCCGACTGCCCGGTGGCGGTCGTTTACCGCGCATCCTGGCCCGATCAGGTGATTCTGCGGGGCACCCTGACGGACATCCATGCGCGCGTGAGAGAGGCCAAAATCACCCGCACGGCGTTGATCATGGTTGGACCTGTGTTGGGACCGCAACACGGGTTTCCCGATTCGGCCCTGTACGATGCTGCCAAACCCCATGTTTTGCGGCCAAAGGTCGTAACCACCTGATTTTGCTGCATCTGCCATGCGGCATTGCGGCGAAAAAGACCTTTGAACAATTTTCATGTTTGAGCGTTAGCGTGACAGTGAAGGAGCCGCTGCCATGACAGATTATCTGCCCGAAGCTGTGTTGAAGGGGTTGCAGGACGCGCGCCGTGCGTCGTTGCAACGGGGCAAGCGGTTGTGTGTCCACGATGGCACCGACGTCATCCGCATCCGCAGGTTCTGGGCCGACGGCATGGCATTGGACGCACAGGCGCATAACCGGCTGCGCGGGCGCGTCGATATCTATGACGGGATGCGGCACCTGTATCAGGCGCTGATTATCGGCTCTTCGGTCGAAGACGGCGAATCCATCGTCGATTTCAAGTGGCTGCATCTGGTGACAGAAACAGCCCCCGTGGATTTCGCACGCCTTGACGCGGCACCTGCCGGGTTGCTGCCCCGGGCCTGAGGGGCGGCGGGGCTTGCAGCGGCTTATTGTACGTCAGCAAAGGCTTTCTGTATCCGGGCAACCGCATCTGCGATGACCGATCTGGGTGCGCCAAGGTTGAAGCGCATGAATTGATCGCCGCCTTCACCAAAGGTGCGGCCGTGGTTGGGGACCACGCGCGCCTCTGTCTGCACGCGGGATGTGATCTCAGTCTCTGCCATGCCGGTGCCGGAAAAATCGACCCAGGCCAGATAGGTCGCATCCAGCGCCATGGAGGACACACCGGGGATGGCATTCATCCCGTCGTCGAACAGCCGTCGGTTCCCGTCCAGATATGTGCAGAGGTCATCGACCCAGGCGGCACCGGCCGGGGAATAGGCAGCGGTCGCCATATGAAGCCCGAAACTGTTGGGGGATATGCCCAAGGCATTCATTCGCCCGGCAAAAAGCCCCCGCAAATGGGGATCGGCAATGATGACATTGCCCGCATGGGCCCCCGCGATGTTGAAGGTTTTCGTGGTTGCCGTCATCATGACCAACCGGTCTGCGATGCCGTCGATGTGCGGCATGGGGATGTGGGTTTGGCCGGGCATCAGCAGGTCGTGATGTATTTCGTCGGACACGAGGATCAGGTCGTGGCGCCGGGCAAAGGCCGCGACGCC
>JBBREW010000379.1:0-3117 GCA_038225335.1 Rhodobacterales bacterium | reverse complement strand
GTCCACGACAATGCCATTGGCCGTGGCCAGACCTGCGGCGCTGGCCAAGGCGTCATTCGGCACCACCCCCGCCGCCAGCAGCACGACATCGGCGGCAATGGCGCTGCCACCCTGCAGGGTGATCCCGGCCTCGGTCACGGCGATCACGCGGGCATCCAGATGAACCTGCGTGCCCAGATCCCGGTGCAAGGTCAGGAACCGGTCGGACATCTGCGGCGACAGCACGCGTGCCATGAGGCGGGGGGCGGCCTCTGCCACCGTGACGCTGTGGCCCAGCGTGGCCGCCACGGCGGCAAATTCCAACCCGATGAACCCGCCGCCGATCACGGCACAGCGCCTGGGGCGGTCCAGCACGGCGCGCAGGCGCAGGGCGTCGTCCAGCGTCCGCAGGTCAAGGGCAAGGTCCAGTCCCGGAATATCCGGACGCAGATTTCGGGTGCCTGTCGCAAGGATCAGGTGGTCATAGCCAAAGCTGCGGTCGCCCGCATGGACCGTCCGTCCGGCGCGGTCGATCCGGTCAATCCAGACCCCGCTTTCAAGGGTGATCCGGGATTTGGCAAAGAACGTGTCGGGGCGCAGGCGCAGCGCCGCGGCGTCGCCGGATTTCAGATAGGCCTTGGACAGCGGCGGGCGCTGATAGGGCAGCCCCTCCTCTGCACCGATCAGCGTGATCTGGCCGGTAAACCCATCCTGACGCAGCGACATGGCCGCCTGCAGACCGCCCTGTCCCGCCCCCACGATGACAATGCGGTCCATACCGTCAGACCTGATCCTGTGGCAGATGCACCACCAGACCATCCAGATCGGGGGTCAGTGTGATCTGGCAGGACAGCCGAGAGGCGGGTTTCACATCGTCGGCAGCGCAGGCCAGCATGTCGTCCTCTCCGGCGTGGCGGGGGCCGGTGCGGTCGGCCCACGCCGCGTCCACATAGCAATGACAGGTCGCGCACATCATGGCCCCGCCACATTCCCCGACAATGCCGTCCACGTCATTGTTCAGCGCGGTCTGCATCACGTTCTGCCCTGCCTCGGCATCGACCGTCGTCTGGGTGCCGTCGGCGGCAATATAGGTAACCTTGACCATCTGGGGTCCTTTCCGTTTCAATTCAAAGTGACAGGCATGTTGATCGGCCCGCGAAAGCCGAACCCGCGCCATTGCACCGCTGCGGGGTCAGGCAAGGTCATGTTGGGGAACCGTTCGAACAAGGCGGGGATCATGATTTCCCCCACGGTCCGGCGGGCAATATGGGCCCCCGCGCAGTGGTGCGGACCGCTGCCAAAAGCCTGATGCGGGTTCTTGTCGCGAAAGACGATGTAATCCTCGCCATTCTCGAACAGATCCTCGTCGCGGTTGGACGAGGCTTGAATCGTCATGACCGTGTCGCCTTTCGGGATGTCGTAACCGCCGATTTCCGTATCCTCCAGCACCAGACGGCTGGACGCCTGAATGGGGGCGACCCAGCGCACACCTTCTTCAAAGGCGGCACCCCACGCCTCTTGGCGCTTGACCTCTGCCAACTGGTCGGGGTTGGTCAGCAGGCCATAGACAATGGTCGCCATCGCGTCGCGGGGTTCATTGATGCCGCCGCCGATGGCGATCTTGATATTGGCATAGATCTGGCTGCGCGGGATCGGATCCTCCGCATTCACCATCAGCGACAGGGCAGAGGCGTTGGGATTCGCGCGGTGCCCGTCGATCAGGCTGTCAAAATGGGCGTCCATTTCGTCATTCGCCCGGTCAGTCACCGCAAAAGGTTCAGGCCGCCATGCGAAATTGCCTGCCCCGTCGATCAGGTCCTGCGACCAGCGCATCATCTGATCGTCACTGGCCCCGTGCAGGCCCAGAATATGAACCAGAATCCGTGCCGAGACAGGCCCGCAGATTTCCCGGTACAGGTCCACCGTGTCGCCTTTGGTCAGGCGGGACAGGTATTCATCGGTGATATCGCGATAGATCTGTGCCCAGTTCTGTTTGATGACCTTGGGTGTATAGGCCATCTGCATCGCCATCCGTTCGCGGCGATGGGCGTCACCGTCCTTGCGCATCAGCGTATGGGCGCGAAAGGCAGGCTGCATCGGGGTATTTGGATCGTTGGAACTGAACAGGTCGGGGTTGTCCTTGACCATGCGGGTATGGGCGGCCTTGGTCAGAAAGGTGCGTTTGACCCCCGCCACGCGCACCACCGGCGTCTGCGCACGCATCTGGCGATAGATCGGATAGGGGTCCAACGTCAGTTGGTCCATGCCCACAGACGTATTCTCAGGTGCCAGCGGCATGTCCGATCCTCCTCCCAAAGGTTGATGGCAGGTTATGCGGCGTGACGTGATCTTGAAACAGGATGAAACTGATCATTGCCATCTGATTTTCAGATCATACTGTAGAACCATGACCGACGACGATTTGCTGACCCTTGATCTGCGCACGTTTCACCTGCTGGCCGCCGTCGCGCGGGCAGGGTCGTTCACCCGCGCTGCAGAGGTGCTGGGCCTCAGCCAGTCTGTCGTCAGCTACAACATCGACAAGCTGCGCCAGGCCTTTGACGATCCCCTGTTCGTGCGTGTCGCGGGCAAGACATTGCCCACCGACCGTTGCCGCGCCATCATCGCGTTTTCAGACGAGGCCATCACGCATGTCCGGCGACTACGCCGCACGGGCGGGTTCGATCCGGCCACGGCGACAGACCGGCTGGTGATCGCCTGCAACTATTATGAACGCATGCTGATCGTGCCCCGCATAGCGGCGGCCCTGACACGTGCGGCCCCGTCGATGCAGATCGAGATTGTCGACGCCTCTGGCACGGGCCATGAAACGCTGCTGGGACGTGCGGCGGACCTTTTGATCGGCCCGTTTCAGCGCGATGACGCCGCATTCTATGTCCGCACCCTGATGACGGACAGCTATGCCTGTCTGCTGGACCCGGCCCATGCGGCCGCATCCGAGGCCTTGACGCTGGACCGGTATCTGACGCTGGACCATATCCTTGTGACCTATGGCGGGCGCTGGCGGTCAACCTATCTGGCGGAACTGGACCGGCTGGGACACACGCTTCGCGCGGCCATCCGCATCCCAAGCCCTGCGGGCATCGAAGAACTGGTGCGCGGGTCCGCACTGGTCGC
>JBBREW010000378.1:0-3118 GCA_038225335.1 Rhodobacterales bacterium | reverse complement strand
TCGGTGTTGCGGGCGTGTTGAGGGATTAATGATGAAACTGACAACATTTACACTGGTATCCGCACTTGCCATGGGCGCCGCACTGCCTGCCGTTGCCCAGACCACCACAGCCCGCGCCGGCACCGAACTGACCGTGCGCGGTGAACCCACACCCTTTGGCCCCGTGCTGGGCGTGCTGACCGTGGATCAGGAAGTCACCATCGACGGCTGCCTTGCCGACATCAGCTGGTGCAAGATTTCGTCCGGTGACATGGCGGGTTGGGCATCCGGCCAATACCTTTATGTCGAAGAAGGTGCCGACGCCGTGACGCTGGTCGATCTGGCTGGCAACGCGGAAACGATCACCGTAATCGAAGCGACCGAAGAAGGCACAACCCAGACGGACCAGAACCTTGCCGCCGCAGCGACAGGCACCGTGGGTGCGCTGACAGCCTTTGCCTTGGGTGGCCCGGTGGGCGCAATCGTGGCCAGCGGCATTGCAGGCACAGCCGTCGGTGCAGCAGTGGTAGAGCCGACAGAGGATACGATCACCTTCATCAGCGCGAACCCGGTCGAGACGGTCTATCTGGACGGTGAAGTCGTCGTGGGTGCCGTCGTCCCCGGCGAAGTCGCCACCTTTGAAGTGCCACAGCCCGAATTCCGCTATCTGACCATCAACGGCCTGCCCGTGCTGGTTGACGCGGAAAGCGGCACCATCGTGCGCGTCATCCGCTAAAGGTGCTATGGCCGCGCCCCGGTGGCGCGGCCCTGTCTGCCACACAACGATACAAGGCCCGGTGCATCCGCACCGGGCCTTTGACATTCGGAAAGACCGGCCAAAAGGGCCGGGGGCACACAGCGCCCGTGACAATGCAGTTCCGCCTGCTATCTGATGCGCACCAGTCACAGGATATCCTTCAGATGAACCGCACGAACGACGACCCCCCCTTGGCGGGGCGGTGGATTGCCATGGCCGCGTTGCTTGTGGCGGGGTTCATGAACCTGATCGATGTGACCATCGTGAACGTGGCGATCCCGTCGTTGCAGACAGCCTTTGGGGCCACCGACAGCCAGATCGAATGGGTGGTGGCGATTTACATCCTGACCTTTGCGCTGCTTCTGTTGCCGATGGGGCGGTTGGGCGATGTGGTCGGGCGGCGGCGCATGTTCATCTGGGGTGTCGTAGTGTTTACCATCGGATCGGCCCTGTGCGGTCTGGCCCCGTCGATCTGGGGGTTGGTGGGCGCGCGTGTGGTGCAGGGAATCGGCGGGGCGATGATGACCCCGCAGACCCTTGCCATCGTGCCTGCGCTGTTTGCGCCGCGCGAACGCGGGTTGGCCTTTGCGCTGTTCGGCATGTCGGCGGGGTTGGCAAGCGTGGCCGGACCGGTGCTGGGCGGGGTCCTGATCGGGGCGGACCTGTGGGGGCTGGACTGGCGGCCGATTTTTCTGGTGAACATTCCTGTGGGTGTGATCGCCGTCGTCGGTGCCCTGCGCTATGTCCCCGATCTGCCCGCCAACAAGGGGTTGGAACTGGATGGCGTAGGCATCGCACTGGCGGCGGCGGCGACGCTGTGCATCCTGTTCCCGCTGATCGAGGGACGGCAGATCGGCTGGCCGTGGTGGCTATTTGCCATGATGGCCGCTGCCGTGCCGCTGCTTTATCTGTTCGTGCGCTGGCAACGCCACAGGGCGGCAACCGGTCGGGCGCAATTGCTACCCATAGCCTTGTTTCGCAATCGGAATTTCATGGTGGGCACGGGGCTTGTGATGTTGCTCTTTGCCGGGATACCCGGATTTTTTCTGGTGCTGGCGATCCTGTTGCAGGTCGGCAACGGGTTCACTCCACTTCAGTCGGGGTTGACGACGATTCCGTTTTCGATCGGTGTGCTGGCGGCGTCGGTGCTGGCCGGACGCCTTGGCAACCGTTATCTGCGGCCCCGGATCAGTCTGGGAGGGCTGCTGCTGGCCGCCTGCATGATCCTGCTGCCCTTCGTGACCCCCCAAGCGGCGGGAGAGATCAGCCGCAACGTCTTTATGCTGCCGCTGCTGCTGGGGGGGCTGGGGCTGGGGACGGCGATTTCGCCCTTGTTCAACACGGTGCTGGGGCAGATCAAGGACAGCGATACCGGGTCCGCATCCGGTGCCTTGCAGTCGTTCCAGCAGTTGGGCGGCGCATTGGGGCTGGCGATCATGGGGCAGTTGTTCTTTGCCCATGTCACGGACCGTCTGGCGCAGGGGGCGGATGTGGTGCCGACCTATTCCAACGCCCTGCAATCCGCCCTGTGGTTTTCGACGCTGTCGTTTCTGGTGCTGGCGGCCGCAGTCTGGCGCCTGCCGCCGCCTGCTGTGCCCAAACTGGACAAAGCGGGCGTGGCGTGACAGACGGACGGCAATGACAAAGGACGCCGCACATGACAGCCGATACTCCGACAATCACCCGTTTTGCACCGTCACCGACCGGCTGGATGCATATCGGCAACCTGCGTGCGGCCCTGTTCAACCATGCCATCGCGCGCCAGAACGGCGGCACCTTCATCCTGCGGATCGATGACACCGATCAGGACCGGTCCAAGCCGGAATACGAAGAAGGCATCCGCGATGTCCTGACATGGCTGGGGATCACATGGGACGACATGCAAAAGCAGTCCCAGCGCCTTGCCCGCTATGACGAAGCGCGTCAGCAACTGCTGGACGCCGGGCGCATCTATCCCTGTTTCGAAACACCGGTCGAACTGGACCTCAAGCGCAAGAAGCAGCTGAACATGGGCAAACCGCCGGTCTATGACCGGGCGGCCCTGTCACTGACCGATGCGCAAAGGCAGGCCTATCTGGACGAAGGACGTGTGCCGCACTGGCGGTTCCTGCTGGATCTGGAACGGGTCGAATGGGACGACGGGATCATGGGGGCGATCAGCATTGACTGTGCGTCGGTCAGCGACCCCGTGCTGATCAAGGAAACCGGACAGATCCTTTATACCTTTGCCTCTCCCGTCGATGACGTGGACATGAAGGTGACGGACATCGTGCGCGGATCGGACCACGTGACGAACACGGCGACGCAGATCCAGATCATGCGCGCGCTGGGCGGCACGGTGCCCCGCTTTGCCCACCATTCGCTGTTGACCGGCCCGCAGGG